>CAIKZV010000130.1 GCA_903831925.1 uncultured Burkholderiales bacterium | reverse complement strand
GGTCGCCAAGGCCAAGCTCCCCGGCCGGCAGACCTGACGGTCCGCTCACCTGGCATCTGCTGCCTCTGAATCCGCGATGCGATCGACATAATTTTGAGTTTATCAGCCAGCCCACAGACGGTTCAGCGATCCGGGAACTCGGCCAGCGCGTCGACCATTTGCCTACGCCAATCGATCCGGCCAAGCGATCAAGCCGGCCAGACGCCCGGCACCAGCGCGTCGAGGCGATCGATCACCGCGTCGGCATCCACATCAGCCACCGGCAAGCCATGGTTGTAGCCATAGCTGACCAACACAACGGGGCAGCCCGCAGCGCGCGCGGCCTGGGCGTCATTGCTGGAGTCGCCGACCATCAGCGTACGCCCAGGCAGACTGCCCAGTGCGAGGCAGGTCTGCAACAAGGGCAGCGGGTCTGGCTTCTTGCGGGCGAACGCATCGCCGCCGAAAACCTGGCTGAAGTAGCCATCGAGGCCCTTGGCGGCGAGCAGCGGCTTGGCGAAAGCGCCAGGCTTGTTGGTCAGGCAGGCCAGCGCCCAGCCGGCATCGACCAACCGGCGCAGGCCCTCGGCCACGCCAGGGTAGACGACCGAGTGGAGCCCGTTGATCGACTGGTAGTGCCGCTGATAGGCCTGCCAAGCCGATTCGTAAAGCTGGGGGTCGGCGTCGACCTCGGCCAGGGTGCAGCGAATCAGGTGCTCACTGCCTTTGCCGACGGTGCGCTCGATGAAACCTCGGTCCACTCGCAGCAAGCCGAGTTCGTCGAGCATCGCATTGAGCGCGACCTCAAAATCGCCGACGGTGTCGATCAGGGTGCCGTCGAGGTCGACGATGGCGGCTTGGATGGGCATGCGGTTCATTCGGTGGCCAGATTGGCCATGAATTCTGCCCGGCCGAGCCAGCCCGTTCAGGCCGTGCTGATCTGGCTCAGACCCAGCTCGCGCATCATCGCCTCGCGCATCAGGAACTTCTGCGGCTTGCCGGTCACGGTGATCGGCAACTCGTCGACGAAGCGCAAATACTTGGGCACCTTGTAGTGCGCGATCTGTTCGCGACAGAAGTCGAGAATCTCGGCTTCAGTACAGACCATGCCGGCGCGGGTGATGATCCAGGCGCAGAGCGCCTCGCCGTAGCGCGCGTCGGGCACACCGAAGACTTGATCTGCGGCGTCCTTGGGATGGGTGAACAAGAACTCCTCGACCTCTCGGGGGTAAACGTTCTCGCCGCCCCGGATCACCATGTCCTTGACCCGGCCGACAATATTGGCATAACCCTCAGCGTCGATCGTGGCGAGGTCCCCGGTGTGCATCCAGCCGTCGCGCACCGAGTCCGCTGTGCGCTCGGGGTCGTCCCAATAACCCTGCATCACCGAGTAGCCACGGGTGCAGAGCTCGCCGGTCTGGCCGACCGGCACCACCTGGCCGTCGAGGTCGACAACCTTGACCGACAGATGCGGCAGCACCCGGCCGACGGTGGTCACGCGTTTGCCCAGCGGGTCGTCGGTCGCACTCTGGAACGAGACCGGGCTGGTCTCGGTCATGCCGTAGGAGATCGTCACTTCGCCCATGTGCATGTCGCTCTGGACCCGGCGCATCACCTCGATCGGGCAGGGTGCGCCGGCCATGATGCCGGTGCGCAGCGAGCCGAGGTCGAAGCTGGCGAAATCGGGGTGGTCGAGCTCGGCGAAGAACATCGTCGGCACGCCGTGCAGCGCGGTGCAGCGCTCGGTCGCCACCGCCGCCAGCGTGGCCCGGGCGTCGAAACCCTCACCCGGAAACACCATTTTCGAGCCCTTGGCCACGCAGGCCAGCACCGCCAGCACCATGCCAAAGCAGTGGTACAGCGGCACGGGAATGCACAGGCTGTCGTGCTCGGTCAGGTGCATGCAGTCGCCGATCGCGCGCCCGTTGTTGACGATGTTGTGGTGGGTCAGCGTCGCGCCCTTGGGCGCACCCGTGGTGCCGCTGGTGAACTGGATGTTGATCGCGTCGAAACAGCTCAGCCCGCTCTCAGGCGACAGCGCATCGACCCGGGCCTTGCCGGACG
>CAIKZV010000129.1 GCA_903831925.1 uncultured Burkholderiales bacterium | reverse complement strand
TGCACCGGATCGAGTTCGTAGGCGGCAAAGCCGACCGCGCGATACAGGCCGACGGCGGTGTGATTACCCTCGAGGACTTCAAGCGTCAGTTTGCAGCAACCGCGCTCGCGTGCCAGTTCCTCGGCTGCCGCAAGCAGGCGACGACCGATTCCGGCGCCGCGCCGATCAGGCTCCACCGCGATGTCGTGAATGTTGAGCAAGGGTCGCGCCTTGAAGGTCGAGACCCCAACAAAGGCATTCACCAGTCCGACCGGCCGATCGCCTTCGAAGGCCAGCAGCCCGAGGTAATGGGCCTGTTGCGCGAGAAGCCCCGGGAGTCGGGCTTTGACCTCATCGGTGAGACCGGTGCCGCCACCGCTCGGGTCGCGGGCATAGCCATCGAGGACCGTCAGCAGTGCCCGGGCATGTCGGGCATCGAGCGGTTCGAGCCGCTCGATCCGCAAGGGCGTCACCGGCCGATCAGGCACGGCGGTACTCACGACAGTCGCCTGCTCGGTCGGCTCACTTGGGTTTGGCCGCTTTCGCTGCTTTTGTTGCGGTCGAGGGCTTTGCCAGCTTTGATGCCCGATTACCGGCGATCCGCATGCGCAGTGCGTTGAGCTTGATGAAGCCTGCCGCGTCGGCCTGGTTGTAGGCGCCGCCGTCGTCATCGAAGGTCGCGATTTTCGTGTCGAAGAGCGAGAAGTCTGACGAGCGGCTGGTCACGATCACATTGCCCTTGAAGAGCTTGATCACGACTTTGCCGGTGACATTGCGCTGCGTGTGGTCGATGAGCACCTGCAGGGTCTCGCGCTCGGGGCTCCACCAGTAGCCGTTGTAGATCAGGCTGGCGTAGCGCGGCATCAGGTCGTCCTTGAGATGGGCGACTTCGCGGTCGAGGGTCAGCGATTCGATGGCGCGGTGCGCGCGCAGCAGGATGGTGCCGCCTGGCGTCTCGTAGCAGCCGCGCGATTTCATGCCGACATAGCGGTTTTCGACCAGATCGAGCCGGCCCACGCCGTGCTTGCCGCCGAGCCGGTTGAGTTCGGTCAGCAGCGCAGCCGGGCTGAGCTTCTTGCCGTTGACTGCCACCGGATCGCCATGCTCGAAATCGATTTCGACCAGTTCGGGCTTTGCAGGTGTTTTGTGCAAAGGAGCAGTCAGGCGCCACATGTCGTCGGAGGGCGATTTCGCCGGGTCCTCGAGCACGCCGCCTTCGTAGGAGATGTGCAGCAGATTGGCGTCCATGGAGTAGGGCGCCTCGCCCTTGCGCTTCTTGTAGTCGACCGGGATGCCGTGCTTGTCGGCATAGGCCAGCAGCTTGTCGCGCGAGAGCAGGTCCCATTCGCGCCAGGGAGCGATCACCTTGACGTCGGGCATCAGCGCATAGGCGCCGAGTTCGAAGCGAACCTGGTCGTTGCCCTTGCCGGTGGCGCCGTGCGAAATCGCATCGGCCTTTTCGCGCCGGGCGATCTCGACCAGGCGCTTGGCGATCAGCGGACGGGCGATCGAGGTGCCCAGCAGATATTCGCCTTCGTAGAGGGCATTGGCGCGGAACATCGGAAACACGAAGTCACGCACGAACTCTTCGCGCAGGTCTTCGATGTAGATTTTTTTCACGCCGAATTTTTCGGCCTTGGCGCGGGCCGGCTCGAGCTCTTCACCCTGGCCGATATCGGCGGTGAAGGTGATGACTTCGCAGCCGTAGGTGTCTTGCAGCCATTTGAGGATCACCGAGGTGTCGAGGCCGCCGGAATAGGCGAGAACTACTTTCTTGATCTGGGACATGGCGTGAGCAGGGTTCAATGGAAAAGAGCGAAGCCGCCATTTTGCCAGCTTATGCGCCGGGCACGGTCCGGCTGCATGAGACAATCAGCGGATGCCCGCGCCTTCCACTTCGCCTGCACTCGTTCAGGCCGACCTTCAGAGGCGCTTGCCGGCGATCATCGCAGGCCTGTCGACACTCGGCCCCTTCGCGATCGACACCTATCTGCCCTCGTTCAACTCGATCGGCACCGAGCTTGGGGCCACGCCGCTGCAGGTGCAACAGACACTGACCGCCTACATCCTGCCCTTTGCGGTGATGGCGCTGTGGCATGGCGCCTTGTCGGATTCGCTGGGACGGCGTCGTGTCGTGCTGATCGGGCTCGTGCTGTTTTCGGCCGCCTCGATCGGTGCGGCCTTTGCCCAATCGATTGAATCGCTCTGGATGTGGCGGGCGCTGCAGGGCGCGGTGGGTGGTGTCGGCATGACGGTGGGGCGGGCGGTGGTGCGCGATGTGGCCGACGGGCCGATTGCCCAGCGCATGCTCAGTCAGACCACCATGATGTTTGCACTGGCGCCTGCGATCGCACCGATTCTCGGCGGCTGGCTGCAGACCCTTGCCGGCTGGCGATCGGTGTTCGTCTTTCTTGCGCTGATCTCGCTGTGCCTGGCCTTTCTGTGCTGGCGGATGCTGCCTGAGACCCTGCCGCGCGAAAAGCGTCAGAGCATGCAGCCCGGTCCGATGGCCCGGGCCTATCGCGAGCTGGCCACCAGTGGGGCGTTTTTGCGATTGGCCGGCGCGCTCTCGCTCAATTTCGCCGGCTTTTTTGTTTATGTGCTGGCCGCACCCGCTTTTCTCACCGGTGTGATGGGCCTGGGGCCGCGCGAATTCGCCTGGATGTTCATTCCCTCGGTGTCGGGCACGATGATCGGCGCGTTTCTCTCATCCAGACTCGCCGGGCGCCTGGCACCGATCGCAAGCGTGCGGGTCGGCTACGGCATCATGACGGCTGCGGTCATCATCAACCTGACGCTGGCGCTGACCATGGATCCGCCGCGGATGCCCTGGGCCACCTTGTCGCTCCTGCTCTACAACATCGGCATGGGTCTGGCGATGGCGCCGCTGCAGGTCATGCTGCTCGATCTGTTTGCGCATCGGCGCGGCATGGCGTCGTCCGGCATGGCCTTTGCCCAGAGCAGCGGCAATGCCCTGGTGGCCGGGTTGGTGGCGCCGCTGCTGTGGCATTCTGCGGTCACGATGGCGCTCGGTTCGATGTGCGCCATGGCAGCCGGCGGAATGCTCTTTGCCTGGCATCTGAAGACCTTGCAGTCTGCCTCCCCGTCCGCCAAACCTTAGCCCACTCCTTAGTCTCCTTAGTCCATTCCTTAGCCCACTGGCCCGGTCCACTTCGCACACCTCACTGACGCGCCATGACAAACACCCCGACCGCAGCACCCCTGACGCCGCGCAGCGGCGGACAGATCCTCGTTGACCAGCTGGTCATTCACGGCGCGAGCCGCGCGTTTTGCGTGCCGGGCGAAAGTTTCCTCGCGGTGCTCGATGCGCTGCACGATGTGCGCGAGACCCTGCCGCTGGTGGTCTGTCGGCAGGAAGGCGGCGCGGCCAATATGGCCGAGGCCTGGGGCAAACTGACCGGCGAGCCGGGCATCTGCTTTGCGACCCGCGGGCCGGGCGCCACCAACGCCTCGATCGGCCTGCACACCGCCTTTCAGGACTCAACGCCGATGATCCTGTTCGTCGGACAGGTCGGCACCGATTTCGTCGAACGCGAAGCCTTCCAGGAGATCGACTACCGGCGCATGTTCGGGCAGATGGCCAAGTGGGTGGCGTCGATCGACCGCGCCGACCGCATCCCCGAGTTCGTGCAGCATGCGTTTCATGTGGCGACCTCCGGGCGGCCCGGTCCGGTGGTGCTGGCGCTTCCCGAAGACATGCTTACCCAGATGGCGACTGTGGCCGATGCGCGACGCTATCAGCCTGTGCAGTCGTCGCCTTCGCTTGCCCAGATCGAACGACTCGGCCAGATGATGTCGCAGGCGCAGCGGCCCCTGCTGCTGGTCGGCGGCTCATTCTGGGACGATGCCTCGCGCGCTGCGATCACCTCATTCGCGCATCGCCTGGGTCTGCCGGTGGCCTGCGCCTGGCGCTACCAGGACGCCTTCGATAATGGTGATTCGCACTACATCGGCGAAGTCGGCATCGGCATCAATCCCAAACTGGCGCAGCGCGTGCGCGAGAGCGACCTGCTGATCGCGGTCGGTGTGCGATTGGGCGAGATGACCACCAACGGCTACACCCTGGTCGAATCGCCCACACCGGTGCAATCGCTGGTGCATGTCTTTTCCGGCGCCGATGAACTCGGTCGGGTCTTTCATGCCGATCTGCCGATTGCGGCCGGCGTGCGCGAGTTCGCGTCGGCGCTGGCCGCATTGCCGCTTGTCGATGCGGCGGCGCTTGCCGCTCGCTGGAAAGGCTGGCTGCAGTCGGCCTGCGCCGACTATGCCGACTGGCGGGTGCCCAAGGCACAGCCCGGCACCTTGAACTATCCCGAATGCGTGCTGCACATGGACGAGGTGCTGCCGCAGGATGCGATGATCACCAACGGCGCCGGCAACTTCGCCACGCCGGTTCATCGCTTCTATCGGCATCGCGGCCACAAGACCCAGCTCGCACCCACCTCGGGTGCCATGGGCTATGCGGTGCCCTCGGCCATCGCCGCCAAGTTGCGGTATCCGCAGCGCGTGGTGGTTGCGGTCACCGGTGACGGCGACTTCATGATGACCGGCCAGGAGCTTGCCACCGCGGTCCAATACGATGCGCCGCTGATCGTGCTGCTGGTGAATAACGGCATGTTCGGCACGATCCGCATGCACCAGGAGCGCGAGTATCCGGCGCGGGTCTACGGCACGGCGCTGCGCAATCCCGACTTCGTGAAGCTTGCCCAGGCGTATGGCTGTCATGCCGAGCGGGTCACCGAGACCTCGCAGTTTGCTGCGGCCTTTGCACGCGCCCGCGAGGCGGGTGTGGCCGCGCTGATCGAACTGGTCATCGACCAGCAGGCGATCACCGCCGGTCAGACCCTCGATGAGATTCGCGCCAAGGCGCTCGCCGCGCGCGACTGATCGAGATTCGGGCGGGGGCGGGCCGCACGCCCGCGCTGGCCGCTCGCGGTCTGTCGTGGCCGCATCTGGCGCACCGTGTTCAGTGCAGGATGGCCGTGACCCCGATGGCAAGCGCCATGGCCGCAAAGCCCGCCGCACACAGCCAGGCGAGTTCTCGCGTGCCGACGGTAAAGACCATCACGGTCTTGAGCGCCAGGTTGGCGATGACCGCAATCGCAATCGCCATCACGGCGGCGGGGGCAGCGATGCTGCCCGAGGCTTCGAGTCGAAATGCCGACAGGGCGATGGCGTCGACATCGGTGAGTCCACTGATGGCTGCCACGACATAGAGGGCGCTGTCGCCGACCTGAGCGGCGCCCCAGGCCGCAAGCAGCGACACCACACCATAGGCCAGTCCGAAAAGCAGCGCCACGCGCAGCTGGGTCGGGTTTTGCACCACCGGCAAGGGTATCGTGCCGGCCTGTGCAAGACGCCGCTGCAGCCAGGCGGCCCACAGCAGCCCGGCCGCGGCGGCGCTGCCCAGCACCGGCAGGATCGGCAGGAGCAGGTCGGGCCGAATGATCGCTGCCATGATGGTCAGGCGCATCAGCATGGTCAGATTGGCCAGCATCACCATCATCGACCGGATGGCGGCGCTGCCCTGGCTGGCGTCGCGGCTGCGTGCAAAGACCAGTGTGGTGGCGGTCGAAGAGACCAGACCGCCTGAGATGGCGGCAAGGGGCATGCCATAGCGCTGGCCGGCAAATCGCAATGTCAGGTAGCCGACCAGTCCGACCCCTGCAACCAGCACGATGGTCAGCCAGATCTCATGGGGATTGAGCGAGCCGTGGGGGCCGTAGGCATGGTCGGGCAGCAGCGGCAGGACGATGAAGGTCAGCGCGCCGAACTGCAGCACCGGGATCAGATCGGCCCGACCGATCCGCCCGGCGATGCCGCGCAGCTCGCCCTTGAAGTAGAGCAGGCTGACGATCACGATGCCCAGCGCCACTGCCAGCCGCTCCTGCTCGAGACCGCACAGAATGCCGAGGCAGCCGGTCAGGATCATGGCGATCACCGACGTGGTCGGCGCCTCACCGCCACCTTCACCCCGCCCTTGAACCCGCCCTTCACCCCAGTAAGCGGCGATGGCGATCAGCCCGAGCATCGCGAATCCGACCGCCACCAGCTGCGGCATGGCCAGCAGCGAGGCAAGGGTGGCGACCATGGTGCCGAGCAGGCTGATCAGCCCGAAGGTTCGCAGGCCTCGCGAATCGGCCTTGCGCTCGCGCTCCAGACCGATCAGCAGCCCGATGGCCATGCTGGTGCCGAAGAGCTTGACTGCTCTGAGCAGCGCCTCATCCATGCCGGCATCCGACCAGGGGTCTCGTGCCGGACGCAGTCGACGCTGCGATCAGTGCGACAGCAAGACCGGCACGGTCATCGATTCGAGCAGCGTGCGGGTCGAGCCGCCCACGACGAACTCGTATGCCCGCGAGTGTCCGTAGCCGCCCATCACGATCAGGTCGGACTGGAAATCGGCTGCACGCGACAGGATCTGGTTGCCGGTATCGACATCGCTGACACCCGAGGCCGAGACCGTCGATTTCACGCCGTGACGGGCAAGAAACGTCGCCAGATCGGCACCCGGCACATCGCCATGTCCGCCTCGGCCCGCGCGGGCATTGAAGACCGCGATCTGCACTTCTTTTGCCCGTTGCAGCAGCGGCAACGCCTCGGTCACCGCGTGCGCGGCTTCGCGGCTGGCATTCCAGGCGATCATCGGTCGCGACGGCATGGCGGTGAATTCGCCGGCAAAGGGCACAACGAGGACCGGTCTGCCCGAGCCCATCAGCACCCTGCCGATGAAGTCCGGGGTGACGTCGTTGACATCGTTGCGGTCGTATTGCCCGAGCACGATCAGATCGGCATAGCGTGCCTGTTCGTTGATGACCGCTGCCGGGTCGCCGACGCTGGTGCGCCATTCGACCTTGCTGCCCAGGCGTGCCACGGTCTGCTCGAAGCTGGTCTTGGCGCCGGCGTCCTTGCGCTCCTGAAAGCGCAGCAGCTCTTGCGCGACGAAGGCGCCGCCGTCGGCCACAAAGGGCTCACTGTAGAGCGGCGACACGATGCTGTAGGCCGCGACCAGATGGGCTTCGAAGTCGTCGGCAATGCTGCTGGCCAGCGTCAGTCGCTTGGCCGCACGAGGTGTCGAATCGTAGTGAACGAGGATTGTCTTGTAGCCGTGGCTCATGATCGCTCCTGGTGGATGGGGTTCGGGAGCCGGGCAGGGCCCACTCACCCCAACCATGCGCCGGCTCAGCCGCCTGCGATTTGATCCAGATCAAGTGGTATGGCTGTGCGGCTAACATTGAGCCTCTTTTCAGGACTGCCATGAACGCGCTCGACCAGCTCAAGACTCTGACCACCGTGGTCGCCGATACCGGCGACTTCAATGCCATGCGGGCCTATGCGCCGCGCGACGCCACCACCAACCCGACGCTGATCCTCAAGGCGGTCGGGCTGCCGCAGTACCGGGGCCTGCTCGATGCCACGGTTGCCGAGCATCGCGGGGAGCCGGTCGACATGCTGGTCGATCGGCTGCTGGTGCGCTTTGGCTGCGAGATCCTCCAGATCATCCCGGG
>CAIKZV010000128.1 GCA_903831925.1 uncultured Burkholderiales bacterium | reverse complement strand
CGCGCTTTTCCTTGAAGGCCCGTGCGCCTTCCTGGCCGTCCTGGCTGTCGCGCACCATGCCCAGATCGCGCATCGCGCGGCCCATTTTTTCGGACGGGCCCTGCGGCATCACATCGTCGACCACGAAGCGCTTGAGGGTGCGCAGCACCAGCGGTGCGAAGGTGGCCAGCTCGCGGGCCATGGCCAGCGCTGCCTCGACCTGCTGCCCCACCGGCACGACTTCATTGGCAAAGCCGACGTCGTAGGCGCGCTTGGCATCGATCGTGCGGCACAGCATGATCAGCTCCATCGCGATCTTGTGCGGAATGCGGGTGGGCAGCGCCGAGATCAGCCCGCCGGTGAAGCCGAGCTTGGCTTCGGGGTAGGAGAACTTGCCGTTGTCGGCGGTCACCAGAAGGTCGCACATCATGGCCACCACCAGCGCGCCGCCCACGCACCAGCCGCCCACTGCGGCGATCACCGGCTTTTCGGTGGTGATGCCCACCGTGGGCACGCAGCGCCAGAGCTCGGGCAGATTGGTCACGTCGGCACCGGCCGAGAAGGCATCGTTGCCGGCGCCGGTAAGGACCGCCACGCGCTGCTCCGACTGATCGAATTCGGCGAAGGCCTGCTGCAGCTCGCGCGCGGTGATCGCGCAGATCGCGTTCTTGCGGGCGGGCCGGTTGATCGTGATCAGTGTCGTGCCATCGGGGTTGTTGATGACCTGGACCATTTCCATCGTGCTGTCTCCTGTGATGTGTCGTTGTGTGTTCTTGTGCTGATGCGTTGTTGTGAATTGCGTCTATCGCGCGGCTCGGGTGCGATCGCGATAGGCGGCAATCCGTTCTCTCAGCCCCGGCCCGGCTTTGCCTGTTGTGTTCGATCTTGTGGCCGACCTTACCAGCGCGGCGAGGTCGGCGTCTGCCAGCATGTCGCCGCCCGGCCCGCCGGTGCTGTGGCTGGCCGCCCGGATCATGGCAAGGGTATCGCGATCGATGGTCGGCGCCGGCCCGCAGGCCAGGCGTTGCCAGTCGTCCCCCGCCTGCGGCGGATCGATCAGCCGGCTGGCCAGGCCGCAGGCAAGCGCCTCCCCGGCCTCGACGGTGGCGCCGTCGCTCACCCAGGCTCGCGCGCGTTCGGTGCCGACCCGCTCAGCAAGCCGGCGCGTGCCGAGTACGATGCCGAATCCTGCCCCAGGAAATCGAAAGCTCGCGCCGGTGACTGCCAGCCTCAGATCGCAGGCGGCAAAGAGATCGGCGCCTGCACCCCAGGTGCGACCCTGCGCGATTGCCACGGTGCGCACCGGCGCACGCCAGACCGCATCAAGCAGCGCCTCGATCCGCGCAAAGCGCAGCAGCAGGTCGCCATCGGACTGGGACTCGAGCCCGTCGAGATCGAAGCCGGTGCAAAAGTGCCGACCGGCTCCGGCAAACATCAGGGTGTGGACCGAGGGATCGCGCAAGGCGCTGTGCACCGCGTCGAGTGCGGCCTCGACCAGCGCGCTGCTCAGGGCGTTGCCGCGCTGCGCCCGGTTGATCTCGATGCGCGCGATGCCGTCGCTGATCTGCAGCAGGATCGGCGCGGGGGGCGCGGGATGTCCGAGCTTGAGGGCATCGATCACGCGGCTGGTGTGTTCGCCGATCGCCGGCGGGCGGGTGTCGAGTGCCACGACCTCGCCGTCGATACGCACCGGACAACCCACCGTGTGGGTCTGCACGCCATTGGGCAGGGTCATCGGCTGCACGAGTTGCAGGTGGGTGGCCTGCGGATCGGACAGTGCCTGGTCATAGCCATTGATCGGTGCGCAGGGCACACCGGCCGGCGCAAAGCGCCCGAGCCAGTTGTCGGTGGTGTCATTGGCAAAGCGCGCTTCAAGCAGATCGCGCAGAGCGGCCTGATTGGCGGCCCGCAGGGTGGGCGAGGCAAAGCGCGTGTCAGTCAGCAACTCAGGTGTGCCGGCGATCTCGCAGACCTGCTGCCAGAGTTTGTTGTTGCCGGCGGCGATGGCAAACCAGCCGTCCTGCGAGCGAAAGGCCTGATAGGGCGCATTGCGCGGATGCGCCGAGCCGAGCTTGCGGGGGTTGCGCCCGGTGCCGAAATATTCACTCGTCTGCAGCGCAGACATCGCGATGGTGGTGGCGAACATCGGCACATCCAGATGACCGCCGGGCCCACCGGCACGCACTCGCGCCACAATTGCCGCGATCGAATACGCGCCATACAGGCCGGCGCCGAAATCCACTAGCGGAACACCGGCCTTGACCGGTGCACCCTCGGGTTCACCGGTCACGCTCATGACGCCTGCGGCGGCCTGGATGGTCAGGTCGAAGCCGCCTTCGGCGCCGCGCGGCCCATCCTGGCCAAAGGCCGAGATCGAGCAGTAGATGAGCGAGGGCTTGCGCGGGCCGAACCAGTCCCAACCCAGGCCCAGTCGGGCCATGGCCCCGGGACGGTTGTTCTCGATCACGACATCGCTCGCCATCACCAGGTCGCGGGCGAGGTCGCGCGACGCCGGGTCTTTCAGGTCGAGGGCGATCGAGCGTTTTCCCCGGTTGATCG
>CAIKZV010000127.1 GCA_903831925.1 uncultured Burkholderiales bacterium | reverse complement strand
CCAACCGTCGCGCAGGCAGGTGTCAAAGGCTTCGCCTCGGACACCTGGTACGGTCTGCTGGCGCCGGCAGGTACGCCTAAAGAAGTGATTCAAGCCTTGCATGCAGCGCTGGTCGAGGTTGCCCGGAGCCCCGAGTTCCGCGCTGCGCTTGCCGGTCAGGGCGTGCAACTCGCAGTGAGTTCGCCGGCTGAATTCCGCACACTGCTTCAACGGGAGAAAACCCGCTGGACGAGTGTCATCAAATACATCGGTTCAAAGTAGACCGCAGGGCACGAGCCATCCAGACCTTCAGGTGGCGCAAGGGGAGACGAAAGATGGGCATGACGATTGCCGAGAAGATTCTGGCTCGCCAGTCGGGCCGCGAGCTGGTGCGCCCCGGCGACCTGGTGGTTGCCAATGTGGAGACCTGCGTGCTGCTGGATACGCATTTCAACCGCCATGCCGGCTGGCGATGGCCGACCAGACTGCATGACCCCGACAAGGTTGTCCTGGTCGCAGACCATATTGTGATGTCCGCCAATCCCGAGGCTGCGATCGGGTTGCGCACAATGCGTCAGGCTGCGCGCCACTACGGCATCCGGCGGGTTCACGACGCGGGCGCCAATCAGGGCATCAGTCATCAGGTCATTGCTGATATGGGCTATGCACTGCCGGGCACAGTGCTGGCCAATCCGGACTCGCACACCGTCAGCGCAGGCGCTTTCAACTGCGTCGCGCGGGGGCTGGGACGTCCGGAGCTGCTGCAGATTCTGTGCACCGGAAAAACCTGGTATCTGGTTGCACCGACGGTGCGCTATGAACTGGTCGGCGAGTTGCCCGACGGCGTGACAGCCAAGGATGCGTTTCTCTATCTGGCCGGACGCTGGGGTTCACACGAGAACCAGAGCATCGAATTTGGCGGGCCAGCTCAGGCGGGCCTGAGCCTCAATGCACGACGGACCTTGTCGACCATGTGCGCCGAAGTGTCAGCCGAGTTTGCCACCTGGGGGCCCGATGATCGGCTTCTGGCTCACATGCGCGCGACCACCGACCGGCCTTTTTTCCCCACCTATCCCGATGCCGATGCACAGTATGTCGAGGTGCGAACGATCGATCTGAGCAAGCTGGAGCCCTATGTATCGGGCATCGACGGCGTCATCCACAACACCAGCCCGCTGGCCGACTTCCGCGACAAGGTGCGGCTTGACCAATGTGTGGTCGGGTCGTGTGCCAACGGCACGCTCGACGACCTGGCGGCCGTCGCGCAGATCGTGCAGGGGCGGCAGATCGCACCCTGGGTACGCTTCATCGTGACGCCCGGCTCGCAAGCCATCTATCGCGAAGCGGCTCGGCTCGGACTGCTCTCGACCATCGCCCAATCGGGCGCTCTGGTGACGGTATCGGCATGCGGCGCATGTGCCGCGCAGGACTTCGGCACGCTGGCGCCGGACGAAGTGTGCCTGACCTCGACCACCCGAAACTACAAGGGACGTATGGGCGCGGCGCAAGCGAAGATCCACATGGCGTCGCCTGCAACGGTGGCGGCCTCGGCCATTACCGGCTACATCACTCATCCGCGAGATCTGCCGGCACTCGAATCGGCGATGGGGGCGGCGCAATGAATCACATCATTCAAGGTCGCGTCTGGTGCGTGGGCGACAACATCGACACCGACCTCATTCTCCCGATCGATGTGCTGCAGATGCCCCGCGCAGAGCGACCCAGGCATATGTTCCGGGCAAACCGTCCGGGGTGGGTTCAGGAAGTCAAGCCAGGCGATATCCTGATCGGGGGCAGGAACTTCGGTATGGGTTCAGGGCGACCGGCCGCACAAGCCATGAAAGACCTGGGTTTGTCGTGTGTCGTGGCCGAGACCCTGAATGGACTGTTCTTTCGCAACAGCATCAACTTTGCGTTTCCGGCGCTTGAAATTCAGGGTGTAAGCGACGCCTTCCAAGAGGGCGATGAGGCGCAGGTCGATTGGGTGGCTGCCACCATCACCAACCTGCGAACCGGTGCGATATTGACGGGCGAGCGCTGGCCCGAACTGATGCAGCAGTGCATGAGCGCGGGTGGGCTGGTCGAGCAGCTTGAGGCTGCCGGGATGTTGCATCCCCTGGGTTGGAGTCCGGCGCCGCTGTGAGCGTGCCAGAGAGCAGCCAGAAGACTTGAGGTCTGTTCGGAAGGTGTCGTTGGGCGTCAGGACAAGGTCGCCTCAGTCGGCGCTTGCCTGACGCGCCACACCTTCAGCGAGCAGCGCATCGATGTCAGCCTCATCGATTCCCGCTTCGCGCAGTACCTCGCGGGTATGCGCGCCCAGGCGTGGTGGCACGCGCCGAACCGGCAGCATCTCACCTTCAAAGCGCACGCCGTTACCGGTCAGACGCATGGCCGAATGGCCATCGCCTGCGGGGACCGAGCGAAAAAACCCCACGGCATCCAGATGCGGATCGGTGAAGAGGTCGTCCAGTTTGTTGACCGGGCCGTGCGGCACATCGTGTTCGGTGCAGAAAGCCATCCAGTCCTTCGTGGTGCGTGTCACCAGGATGCCTGCCAGATGTCCGTAGAGCACTTCCACGTTGCGCGTGCGCGATGCGTGATTGGCAAAGCGCGGGTCGGCTGCCAGTTCGGGATGTCCTGCCGCAGTGAAGAAGCGGGTCCAGTGCGCAGTGCTGTGCGGCATGAGGCAAAGGTAGCCATCGAGCGTGCGGAAGGGCTTTCGCTGCGGTGACAGCACCCGCGCATAGCCGGTCGGGCTGATGCCGGGCACGAAGGTCTGGCCGCCCATGTGTTCAATGAAGGCGAAACCGGCCATGGTCTCGAACATCGAGATCTCGACACTCGAGCCTTGACCCGTGCGTTCGCGTCCCATCAGCGCGGCCAGAATGGCATGCACCGCGACGTTGGCGCAGGTCTTGTCGGCCGCAATCGTGGGCAGGAATCCGGGTTGGCCCGAAGCTCGCTGCATCAGGTCGGCCAGGCCGCTCATACCCTGGACGATATCGTCGTAAGCAGGGCGTCCGGCATAGGGCCCCGCTTCGGAAAAACCGTTCAGGCTCGCATAGATGACCCGCGGATTGCGCGATCGCACTGTGGCGGGGTCCAGGCCGATGGCTGCAAGTTTCTGAGGCCGGATGTTGTGCATCACCACGTCGGCGCGATCGACGATGCGCAGCAGCGCGGCTCGCCCTTTGGCCTGCTTCAGATTGATCACGACGCTGCGCTTGTTGCGATTCGTGCTGATAAAGCCACTGGCCAGTCCGGGGACCACCGCCTCGGCACCGGCACGCGTGGTGTCGCCGGTTTCGGTTTCGATCTTGATGATGTCGGCACCGTAATCGCCCAGATACTGACTGGCGTAGGGCCCGAAAATCACGGTGGTGAGGTCCACCACACGGATGCCGCGCAGGGGTTGCTCGGCGGTCGCTGAGTCTGGCGACACGGCGCCTGACTGATCGGTCGAACTCATCCTGGTCTCCTTGATCGTTATGCCTATCCGGCGCGCCTCGAATGCCGCAGTTGGCTGCGGGCTTGGGCGAGTGGCCTCATTGTGCCATCGGTGCTGCCCGGCGAGTCTCCAGGCCAGGGCCGCTAGCGACGTGGCAAGGCCAGAATCAGCGCGCCTGCCAGCAGGCTCATGCAGCCGACGATGATGAAGGCGCCGTCGTAATTGCCGACCACATCATGGTAATGGCCGACCGCAAGCGGCCCGCCGGCGCCAAGAATCAGCGCAAAGGGCAGGGCAGCACTGCGCACCGCGCCGAGATAACGACGACCGAAATACGAGGCCCAGATCACTTCCTGCATCGGAATCACGCCGCCCCATCCGATGCCCAGCACGAAAAACGACAGGTACTCCAGATTCAGCGAACGCGCCTGCACGCTCAGCACGATCATGATCAGCGCCAGCCCCGAGAGCGCGACGCTGAAGGCCGCCAATGGCTTGGGATTCACGCGATCGATCAGCCATCCCCACATCGGTTTGGTCACGAGTGCGGGTACCGAGGCGATGGTAATCATCAGGGCGGCGGTGCTGCGCGAATAG
The DNA here is from genome assembly GCA_903831925.1 of uncultured Burkholderiales bacterium. GTDB lineage: Bacteria > Pseudomonadota > Gammaproteobacteria > Burkholderiales > Burkholderiaceae_E > UBA4615. Next base: position 1,132 of record CAIKZV010000127.1, on the reverse strand, counting down.
CCTGCGTCGGTCATGAATGGGATGGTCTGGAACAGCACCACCGGGATCAGTACCTGAAACATGCTGAAAGCGCCGACCAGCATGTAGAAGAGCGGCATGCGCAGCGCCTGCCTGCGCGTGACCGAGGTGTCGTAATCGGCCTGCGCCCGGGCGCCGGCCTCGGTGTTCAGTTGCGCGGCGCAGCGGCCGTCTGGATGAAGGCCATAGTCTTCCGGGGCGCGACGCATCATCAGGGCTGCCGGAAGCGCCAGCACCAGGGTGGCTACGGCCATCGCCTGCCAGCCCGCGCGCCAGCCGTAAGCATCGATGTAGCGAGTGATGACAGGTGTCAGGCCGATGCCTGCGAACGACACGCCCATCGATGACCAGCCAATGGCCTGGCCGCGATTGGCGACAAACCATTTCGACAAGGTCACGTTCACCACCAGACTGCCGATCAGCGCCGCGCCGACCGTCAGCAGGATGCCGTTGAGGATCACCCATTGCCACCAGGCCTGGATCATCGACAGGCCCCACAAGGCCGCAGTGAGAATGACGAGACCGGCCAGAACGAAGGCGCGGGCACCGAGCCTGTCGACATAGCTGCCGATGTAAAAGCCGGTAAAGGCCATCACGAACTGGCCCAGACTTCGCGGCAGGATGAACTCGGCCCGCGTCCATGACAGATCGGTGGTCATCGGCAGCATGAATGCGCCGATGGAATAGTTCATCGCACCAACCGACAGGAACTGGGTGACAAAGCCGGCCACAACGAGCCAGTAACCGTAATAGATGCGGGAAGGCGTGGCCATGTCAGCCTGTATAGCACTAGAACCAGCTGATGAGCGTCCTTCCCGTCATGGTTCGATGAATTTGCCCTGAGTCCATCGTCCGCTCAGGGCGATCGAGCCATCGGCTCTGTATTCGGTTCCGCTGCCTTGTCGCACGCCCATCGAATAGTCGCCGTCGTACTTTCGACCATCGGCGAATTGATAGACGCCTAAGCCGTGCGCCTTGCCGTTCAGATATCCGCCGCTGTAACGGTCACCGCTTGGCAGCTCCCGGCTGCCGACACAGCCGTTCCAGGTGGCCGGGTCATAGCGGCCGGGGCAAGGTCGAAGATCGAGTTCGACAGCGTATTTCTGCAGTGCTG
>CAIKZV010000126.1 GCA_903831925.1 uncultured Burkholderiales bacterium | reverse complement strand
TGGGATACCACGCCAACCGATGTTCAGTCGGCGACCTATCTCGGACACATCATGAACCGCGGCATCGTTGGCCGGATCAAGACATCGGCCGGTGGGACGCAATGGGTCTACATGGTGGGCAACGGCTACGAAAGCACCAGCAACAAGGCAGCACTGCTGGTCTTCGATATCGCCACCGGCGCCATGACCCCTATTCCGGTCGGCCCGACCTGGACCGTGGCCAGCGGTGACGCCGGTCGAAACGGCATGGGCGGCATCACCGTGGTCTACGACAACGAGCGCAACATCAAGCTGGTGTATGGCGGCGATCGCCAGGGCAATCTGTGGCGCTTTGACTTCAGTACCGGCACACCGGCAGGCGCCAAAGGCTTCGACAATGCCAGCACGCCGCTCTTTACCGCAGCCAGCGGGGCGGTTCGCCGTCCGATCACCGCGGCCCCCCGACTGGTGCCGCATCCGCTCGGCGGCATGCTGATCGTCTTCGGTACCGGCAAGCTCTATGACACCACCGACAGCCTCGACACTTCATCGCAGGGTATCTATGCCATCTGGGACAAGCCCCAGTACACCACCGGCACGATCACCTCGGCGCAGGTCAAGCCGCTCACGGTGTCGACCGCGGCAGATGCCACCCGCACCATCGATACCGCGGTCGACTGGTACAGCTTCATGGGATGGTCGGCGCAACTGACCGGTGGCGAACGGATCATCTCGGATCCGACCGCCGATACCGGCTCGCTCACCGTCACCTCCTATGCACCGTCGGCCGCACTCGACCCCTGTAATGGGGGAGGGGTGTCGTATGTCTACCGCTTCGATTTTGCGACCGGCGTGGTTACCGGGATGCAGGTGACCGGTGTGGTGGGTGCGGTGGTACCGCTCACCATCGCCCCCACCACCACGACGCGTACCACGACCAATGGCGTCAACATCAGTTCGGGTATCAGCAGCGCCGCAAGCGGCTCCGGGACGGCGAGCAGACCGCCGACCAGCAGTGCGCAATGTCGTCTGTACAGCACCAGCATCCAGGGGCGGCCTAACGTGATTGCAGTCAACTGCCCGAACTTTGCGCCGATGCGGGTCTGGCGCCAGCAGGTCCGCTGAGACCGACACTTTCATAAAGCGTATGACCATGACAGCTCCCCGACAGTCCGGCTTCACCCTCATCGAACTGATGATCACCGTCGCGGTCGTCGCGATCCTGGCTGCGATTGCCATACCGTCCTATTCGGACTATGTCACCCGGTCACGACGCAACGACGTGCGCATTTCGCTTGCTCAGTCGGCGCAATGGATGGAGCGCGTCAGGGCCGAAAATCGCGGAAGTTATACCGGAGCGGTGCTTCAGGCAGGCACGACCGTCTCGCCGGCAAGGGGCACGGTGATGTACGACATTGCGGTTGCGGTCGACGCGACCGGCGCGACCTATCAGCTGACGGCAACGCCTCGCGTGGGCAGCGCCATGGGCAGCGATGTGTGCGGGACCTACACCCTGGCCAGCGATGGTCAGCGGACCGCTGCCGGCGCGAGCTCCGGCGATGCCTTCGAGAAGTGCTGGAACCGCTGACCAGGCTTTGCTGAGCAGGGCGCTGCGCCTTCGCAAGGCCTCCTGACCCATGGCGCTCGGGACATGATCGGACCGGGCCGCGCTACACTCGCCGAAACAGGCCCGAGAGAGAGACGCCATCCATGGACCTTGCTTATTCCGATGAGCAGCGCATGTTCGCCGACAGCGCGAACGAGGTACTGACCAAACGTGCGCTGAAAAGCGATCCGCAGTCCCTGTGGCCCGAGATGGCCGAGCTCGGTTGGCTCGCCCTGCCGATACCCGAATCCTATGGCGGTTTCGGCCAGGGCGCAGCCGATGTCGGCATCCTGACCGAGCGCTTCGGGCGACATCTTGTTGTCACTCCTTATGTTCCGGCGATCGTGCTGTGCGGTCGATTGATCGCGTCACTGGGTAGCGATGCCCAAAAGGCGGCGCTGCTTCCGGGGCTTGCCAACGGCAGTCTGAGACTGGCGCTGGCCCACACAGAGCGCGGCGCCCGCCACACGCTGCAGCATGTCACGCTCGCAGCAAGCGTCGACGGCAGCGGATGGCGTTTGTCCGGTGAAAAGTTGGCAGCGATCGGGGCGGACGAGGCCGACCTTATTCTTGTGTCGGCGCGGCTATCGGGTGACAGCCGTGATGCCAAGGGCATCGCCGTCTTCCTGCTCGATCCTGGACAGGCAGGACTTCGCATCGACCGCTACGCGACGGTTGACGGCGCAAGCGCGGCACAACTCACGCTGACCGATGTGCATCTGCCCGCATCCGCACGACTCGGTGCAACAGTCGGTGCGGCAGGTGATGAGGCCTTTGCTGCACTGGAGCAGGCGTTTGACGCGGCGATCGCCGCCTGGTGCGCCGAACTGCTTGGCCTGATGGAGGCTGCGACCGCGGCCACCATCGACTACACCAAGGTCAGAGTCCAGTTCGGCAAACCGCTGGCTGCCAATCAGGTGCTGCGTCATCGCATGGCCGACATGTCGGTGCATTGCGAGGTGGCGCGCTCGATGGCCCTGCGTGCTGCGCTGTATGTCGATCATGCCGACGTCTCTCAACGGGCTCGGGCAGTGTCCGGTGCATGGGCCAAGGTCATCCGGGCTGCCCGATCGGTGACTGAGGAGGCGATTCAGATGCATGGCGGCATGGGCGTGACCGATGAACTGAACGTCGGACTCTTTCTCAAGCGGGTGCTGGCACTCGAAGCCGTGGTGGGCGGTGCCGAGCATCATCTTCGCCGTCACGCGGCGCATTCAGCACGCCGCATGGCCAATGCCTAGGAGACGGACATGAACCTTGATTTCACGCCCGAGGAGCTCGCCTTTCAACAGGAGGTGCGAGCCTTTTTCGCAGAAAAGCTCACGCCGGACCTGCGCCGTGCCAATTCTCTGACGCCGAGTGTGTTTTCTGACCCTGACATCTTCAGGCGCTGGCAGCGGATCCTGTTCGAGCGCGGCTGGGGTGCATCGTCATGGCCGGTCGAGTTTGGCGGCACCGGCTGGAGCACGGCGCAGCAATACATCTACGAAGTCGAAAACGCGATCGCCGGCGGGCCGCCGCTCCTGCCGCAGGGCCTGCGCATGGTCGGGCCGGTCATCATGAAGTTCGGCACCCAGGCGCAAAAGGATTTTTATCTGCCCAGAATCCTGACCGGCGAAGATTACTGGTGCCAGGGCTATTCGGAGCCCGGATCCGGCTCTGACCTCGCGTCGCTCAAGACCCGCGCGGTGCGCGATGGCGACGACTACATCATCAACGGCTCCAAGATCTGGACCTCGCACGCCCAGTTTGCCAATCGCATGTTTGCCCTGGTGCGCACGGCCGAATCGCCGAAGAAGCAGGATGGCATCAGCTTCATCCTGATCGACATGGACGCTCCAGGCATCTCGGTACGACCGATCCTCACCATCGGCGGCGATCACGAGGTCAATCAGGTCTTCTTTGATGATGTCCGCGTGCCAATTGCCAACCTTGTCGGTGCCGAAGGGCAGGGCTGGTCTTATGGAAAATATCTGCTCGAATTCGAGCGGGGCGGTGCAATGGCCTCGGGTCGGCTGCGCTCCAAGCTGCGAAAAATCGAGAAACTCGCCTCGACCTATCGCGATGGCGAGCATTCGCTGCTCGAGTCACCGTCGATTTCGATGCGTCTGTCCGAACTCGAGATCGATATCGATGCACTCGAGATGAGCGAGTTGCGGATCATGTCGAGCCTGCAGACCGGCCAGAACCCCGGCTCGGTGGCCTCATCGATGGCGAAGCTTCGCAACAGCGAACTGAAGCAGGCGCTCTCGCGGCTTGCGATCGACATCCTCGGCGATGACGCCCTGATCTGGGAGCCGCGTCGGCCGCTCTACGAACTCGATGAGCCGTCGCCGCTGAGAGAAGAAGCGCTGTCGGTGAGCGCCGAATATCTGAACACCCGGGCCTACACCATCTTCGGCGGAACCTCGGAGGTTCAGCGCGACGTGATCGCGAAAGTCGTCATTGGCTTGTGAAGGCCGGGGCCGCTGCTTGGACGGCGGTCTGCCGGCATATTAATTTGACATAATACAGATTAGACGACATTCAGGAATCCGAAACCCGACTTCGCCTTGGCTCGGTCGTAATGCTAAGGTGCGCCGCAATCCCACTGCGCCACTGGAGCAAACGTGATTCGAAACCTCAAACCGGCTTTTGCGGTCGGCGCAATCGGCGTTGCATTGATGCTCTCGGCATCGCCGTCGATCGCCCAGCAAGCCGCTAAAGCCACGCCCGCGACGGCAGTAACCAAGGCTGCACCAATCGATCCGGCCGCAGTCGCCGCCATCAATCGAATGGGCGACTACCTCAGAACCCTCAAGACATTCTCGATCCATGCCGACACCACCACT
>CAIKZV010000125.1 GCA_903831925.1 uncultured Burkholderiales bacterium | reverse complement strand
CGCCCGACAGGCTGGCTGCCAGCGACGAATCGGCCACGCGCGGGCGGAAATCAACGTTCTGGCTGCCCAGACCACGAAGCAGCCGCCCCATCAGATGCAGCTCTTCCACCGTGGCCTGAGGCGAACCGATCGCACCGATTGCGGCGGCACCGTGCGCATCGCGCACCGAGCCCAGCGCATGGGCGGCATAGTCGAGCGCCACCGGCCACTCAACCTCGTGCCACTGACCGTCCTGCCTGAGCATCGGCTTGAGCAGCCGGTCTTGCGCATTCAGGCCTTCGTAGGCAAAACGATCACGGTCGGAGAGCCAGCATTCGTTTACCGCCTCGTTCTCGAGCGGCAGAACCCGCATCACGGTGTTCTGCTTCACCTGCACGACCAGGTTGGAGCCAAGCGAATCGTGCGGCGACACCGACTTGCGACGCGACAGCTCCCAGGTCCGGGCGCTGTATCGGAACGGCTTGCTGGTGAGCGCACCGACCGGGCAGACATCGATCATGTTGCCCGACAGCTCCGACTTCACGCCGCGTCCGACAAAACTCAGGATCTCGGAGTGCTCGCCTCGCCCAGACATGCCGAGCTCCATGACGCCGGCGATTTCCTGACCGAATCGAACGCAACGCGTGCAATGGATGCAGCGCGACATTTCTTCGGCTGCCACCAACGGGCCGATCGACTTGTGAAAGACCACCCGCTTTTCTTCGGTATAGCGCGAACCCGAGGCGCCGTAGCCGACCGCCAGATCCTGCAACTGGCACTCGCCGCCCTGATCGCAGATCGGGCAGTCGAGCGGATGGTTGATCAGCAGAAACTCCATCACGCCCTTCTGGGCGTTGACCGCCTTTTCGGTGCGGGTCCAGACCTTCATGCCGGCGGTCACCGGGGTGGCGCACGCCGGCAAGGGCTTGGGCGCCTTTTCGACTTCGACCAGGCACATCCTGCAATTGGCTGCGATCGAGAGTTTCTTGTGATAGCAGAAATGCGGCACATACACGCCCAGACGATTGGTCGCCTGCATGACCGTGCTGCCCTCGAGCACCTCGACCTTCGTGCCGTCGACTTCAATCTCAACCATGTTCGCTGCCGAAGAAGTTCACCAGGTTGACGCCATCAGGCGTCGGGCCATTGCGCAGAATCCGATCAGACATAGGACGGCACCACGCAACGCTTGTGTTCGATGTGATGCTCGAACTCGGACCAGTAGTGCTTGAGGAAGGCCTTCACCGGCATGGCCGCCGCGTCGCCCAACGCGCAGATGGTGCGTCCGGCGATATTGTCTGCGATCTCGCCGAGCCGCTTGAGATCGTCGTGGGTGCCCTTGCCGTGCTCGATGCGATCGACGATTCGCCAAAGCCAGCCGGTGCCCTCGCGACACGGCGTGCACTGGCCGCACGATTCCTCGTAATAAAAATAGGACAGTCGCAGCAGCGACTTCACTGCGCAGCGCGTCTCGTTCATGACGATGACTGCGCCCGAGCCGAGCATCGACCCGGCCTTGGCGATCGAGTCGTAGTCCATATCGGTCGCCATCATGATCTCGGCAGGCAGCACCGGCATCGATGAGCCGCCTGGAATCACCATCTTGAGCTTGTGACCGCCACGCATCCCGCCGGCAAGCTCGAGCAGTTTGGCAAAGGGCGTACCCAGCGGAATCTCGTAGTTGCCCGGACGCTCGACATCGCCCGAGACCGAAAAGATCTTGGTGCCACCGTTGTTGGGTTTGCCGACCTCAAGGAACTTCGGGCCGCCATTGCGAATGATCCAGGGCACTGCCGCGAAGGTCTCGGTGTTGTTGATCGTGGTCGGCTTGCCATAGAGGCCGAAGCTCGCCGGAAACGGCGGCTTGAAACGCGGCTGACCCTTCTTGCCCTCGAGCGATTCGAGCAGCGCGGTTTCTTCGCCGCAGATGTACGCGCCATAACCATGGAATGCATGCAACTGGAACGAGAAGGCGGACCCCATGATCGACTCACCGAGGTAGCCGGCCGCGCGCGCCTCTTCAAGCGCTTCTTCAAAGCGTGCGTAGGCGTCCCAGATCTCGCCGTGAATATAGTTGTAGCCGACCGAGATGCCCATCGCATACGCCGCAATCGCCATCCCTTCGATCACGATATGCGGGTTGTAGCGAAGGATGTCGCGGTCTTTGAAGGTACCGGGCTCGCCTTCATCGGAATTGCACACCAAATACTTCTGGCCCGGAAACTGGCGCGGCATGAAGCTCCACTTCAGTCCGGTGGGGAAGCCCGCACCACCGCGACCACGCAGGCCAGACGCCTTGACTTCGGCGATCACCTGCTCCGGCGTCAGGCCTTCCGTCAGGATTCGACGCAGGGCCTGATAGCCATCGCGCGCCTCATAGGCCTTGATCGACCAATCAGCGGCAGACCTCAGGCCGGCATAGATCTGCGGCGTGATGTGACGATCATGGAAGCAGGTCTCCTGGACTCTGACATCAGTCAGCGCTTCGCGAAAATCGTCGGCTCCCACGTTCTGTTCCTCGGCTTCAGGTGTTCTTGAGTTCATCGACCAGCGCGTCAAGCTTTTGCACGCTCATGAAACTGCACATCCGCTTGTTGTTGACCAGCAGCACCGGGGCATCGCCGCAGGCACCCAGGCATTCGGTTTCGACCAGCGTGATTCGACCGTCGGGCGTGGTCTCGCCAAAACCGATCCCAAGCTTGGCCTTCAGGTAGGAGGCCGCCTTTTCGCCATCGCGCAATGCGCAGGGCAGACAGGTGCAGATGCCGACCTTGAAAGTACCGGGCGGGGTCGTGGCATACATGTTGTAGAACGAGGCCACTTCCCAGACCGCAATCGGGGTCATGCCGAGCACCCGGGCCACATCATCGATCACCGCCTGCGAGACCCAGCCGATTTCATCCTGAGCGATGGCCAATGCGGCCATCACGGCAGACTGCTTCTGATCGGGGGGAAACTTCGCCACCTCGCGTTCGATCCTGAGGTAGGCAGCCGCAGACAGCAGCGGCGCGTTGAGGCTTGTCATGGTGTCTGGCGAAATCGGCATGGTGCTCATCGATCGATCTCCCCGAAGACGATGTCCTGGGACCCGATCAGCGTCACCACGTCGGCAATCATGTGACCGCGAACCATCTCGTCGAGCGCCTGCAGGTGCGGAAAACCGGGCGCCCGGATCTTGAGCCGATAGGGCTTGTTGGCACCGTCGGAGACGAGGTAGATGCCGAACTCTCCCTTCGGATGCTCGACCGCACTGTAAGCCTCGCCTTCGGGCACATGCATGCCTTCGGTGAACAGCTTGAAGTGGTGGATCAGCTCTTCCATGTTCGACTTCATATCGAGCCGGGAAGGCGGCGCCACTTTGTGATCATCAACAATGACCGGACCGGGATTGTTTCGCAGCCACTCGATGCACTGCCGAATGATCCGGTTGCTCTGGCGCATCTCTTCGATTCGAACCAGGTAGCGGTCGTAGCTGTCGCCATTGCGACCCACCGGGATATCGAAGTCGAGCTTGTCGTAGACCTCATACGGCTGCTTGCGCCGCAGATCCCATTCGACACCGGAGCCTCGCAGCATCGGACCGGTAAAGCCGAGGGCCTTGGCACGCTCAGGCGACACGACACCAATGCCGACCAGCCGCTGCTTCCAGATCCGGTTATCGGTCAGCAGCGTCTCGTAATCGTCGACGTAGCCGGGGAAACGATCGGTGAAGGCCTGGATGAAGTCGAGCAGCGAGCCCTGACGATCGACGTTGAGTTCGCGCACACCGCTTGCATTGCGAACCTTGCTGGCCACGTACTGCGGCATCCGGTCGGGAAGATCGCGATAGACGCCCCCCGGTCGATAGTAGGCCGCATGCATGCGTGCACCCGAGACCGCTTCATAGCAGTCCATCAGGTCTTCCCGCTCGCGAAAGGCGTAGAGAAACACCGTCATGGCGCCGACATCGAGTGCATGCGCACCCAGCCACATCAGATGGTTGAGGATGCGGGTGATCTCATCGAACATCACGCGGATGTATTGCGCCCGCACAGGCACCTGAACGCCGGTCATCTTCTCGATGGCCATCACATAGCTGTGCTCGTTGCACATCATCGAGACGTAGTCGAGCCTGTCCATGTAGGGCAAGTTCTGAAGATAGGTCCGGGTCTCGGCCAGCTTTTCAGTTGCCCGATGCAGCAGCCCGATATGCGGGTCGGCGCGCTGAACCACCTCGCCGTCGAGCTCGAGCACCAGCCGCAGCACACCGTGTGCCGCCGGATGCTGAGGGCCAAAATTGAGGGTGTAGTTCTTGATCTCTGCCATGGTTCGAGACACTCGGGCTTAACGCCCGACGCCGTAGCCCTCCTCGCGAATCACACGGGGCACGATCTCTCGCGGCTCGATGGTCACAGGCTGATAGATCACCCGCTTTTGCTCAGGGTCGTAACGCATCTCGACATAACCCGAGACCGGGAAATCCTTGCGGAAAGGATGGCCGACAAAACCGTAATCGGTCAGGATCCGACGCAGGTCTGGGTGGCCTTCGAAAACGATGCCGAACAGATCGAAGGCCTCGCGCTCAAACCAGCCGGCAGCCGGCCACACTCCGGTCACCGAGGCCAGGACCGGGAAATTATCGTCTTCGCAAAACACGCGAAGACGCAGCCGGTGGTTGTGATGGACCGACAGGAGGTGCAGCACTGCCGCAAAACGGCCGCCGTCCCGACTGCCATCGCCGTAATCGCGATAGTCGAGGCCACACAGATCGATGAGCGTGTCAAAACGCAAGCTCGCGTCATCACGCAAGGCAATACAGACAGCGGGATAACAGTCGGCCTTGACGACCAGCGTCAGTTCTCCAAGCCGCTCGGTCAGCCCAAGCACATCTTGCCCAAGCACCCGCTCGAGGTCGGCCTTCAGGGATTCGATCGTCGCCATCGGCCTGTCTTCAGCGGGCAATCGTGCTGGTCTGACGGATCTTGTTCTGCAATTGCAGAATGCCGTAGAGAAGCGCTTCAGCGGTCGGCGGACAGCCGGGGACATAAATGTCGACCGGGACAATCCGGTCGCAGCCGCGAACGACCGAATAAGAATAATGGTAGTAGCCGCCGCCATTGGCGCATGACCCCATAGAGATCACCCAACGCGGCTCGGCCATCTGGTCGTAGACCTTGCGAAGCGCAGGCGCCATCTTGTTGCACAGCGTTCCGGCGACGATCATCACATCGGACTGACGAGGGCTCGGCCGAAACATGATGCCGAAGCGATCAAGGTCGTAGCGGGCGGCGCCGGCGTGCATCATCTCGACAGCACAGCACGCCAGGCCGAAGGTCATCGGCCACATCGACCCTGTGCGAGTCCAGTTGATCAATTTGTCGAGGCTCGTGGTCACGAACCCCTCGTTAAGAATGCCTTCGACGCTCATTGCATGCTCACTTGCACCCTGGAAGGCGCCAGTTGTGAACCCCAGCCAGAGGGCAAAGGGCAAAACGCTTGACAGAACCTTGACTGAAACACTAGCCGGCAGAGGCGCTGGCCTACTTCCATCTTCAACCGGGCGAGCGGATTTCGCTGCCTACTCCCAGTCGAGTGCACCCTTCATCCACTCGTACACAAAGCCGACGACCAGGATGGTCAGAAACACCATCATCGCCATGAAACCGAAAAAACCGATCGAATTAAGCGACACCGCCCACGGAAACAGAAAGGCAATCTCGAGATCAAAAAGGATGAACAGGATGGCGACGAGGTAGTAGCGAACGTCGAACTTCATCCTCGCGTCTTCGAAGGCCTCGAAGCCGCATTCATAGGGTGAATTCTTTTCGGCATCCGGCCTGGACGGGCCAAGAATCTTGCCGATGGTCATCGGTGCAAAACCGATCACGGTG
>CAIKZV010000124.1 GCA_903831925.1 uncultured Burkholderiales bacterium | reverse complement strand
TACCGTCGTCGCCGGTGCGGGTGGCGATTTGAGTCAGGCGATGGCCCATATTGATTGCTCGATTGGATGCGCTAAGGCGAAGCGCGCATTTTAGGCGTTTGGCCAAGGCCTTACTTCGGAAACACCTTTCGCTCGCTGGCCGGCGGCAGCAGGCCGGCGCCAAAGATCTGCTCGGCCGGGATCCTGGCCTTGAGCCCGAAGGCATCCCGCACCTGCAGGGCCATCAGCGACAGTCGGGCCGGATCGACCTCGCCGAAGCCTTCGCTGCGCGCATCGGCGGTCAGTACCGAGCCGGCCAGCGCCAGCTTCAGGCGTTTGGCCTCGCGCGCCTGGTCGACGCCTGTATCGTATTCACGCAGCGTCGCGACGGCGGCATTCGGATCGGCGATGACGGCTTTGATGCCGCGGGTGAATGCGCGCAGAAAGCCCTTGACCGCCTCGGGATGCTGCCTGAGAAAGGCTTCCGACACGATGATGGCGTTGCCGTAAAGCTTCACGCCGAATCTCGAATAGGGCATCACGACGATGTCTTCGTCCTTCACGCCGCGGGCATTGAGATCGAAGAGCGAGGTGAAGTAAAAGCCGGTGATCGCATCGACTTCGCCCCGCGCGAGCAGGGTCTCGCGCTGCTCGGGTGCCATCGAGACCCACTTGATGCCGGCAGGGTCGATGCCATTGGATTTTGCAAAGATCGGGAAGGCCTTGCGACCGGCATCAAATGCCGGTGCGCCCAGGGTCTTGCCGGCCAGATCGGCCGGACGCTTGATGCCCGATTTTTTCAGCGCCATCACCGCTGACGGTGTGTTGTTGTAGATCATCATCACCGCGACCGGTTTGCCCGGCAGGTCGGGATTCGTCCCCCAGAAGGCCATCAGCGACGCCAGATCGGCAAAGCCGATGTCGTATTCGCCATTGGCCACCCGCGCAACCGTGCCGCCCGAGCCGTCGCCGGCACTGATCGACACTTCGAGTCCCTCTTCACGAAACCAGCCTTTGGCTTTGGGCAGGGTAAAGAGTGCGGCGGGCCCCTCGAAGTGCCAGTCGAGCTGAAAGCGGATCGATGTGTCCCGGGCTTGCGCCGAGGTCGTGGTCGCGAAGAGGGCGAAGAGGGCGATGAGTGCGGCGATTCGACATGCTCGGCGAGCGCTCTGGCGAAATCCCCGGCAGATCGCTGTCATCGTTCGAATCATGGTCAGTCCGTCAAGTGGGCGGGGTTGTGTTCGCCGAGCCGCGGCGCAGCGCTGCGGATGGCGGGTCGCTCGCCGTCAAAAGACAAGGGCAGTCCGGTGAGCCGGAAGTCTTCGCCGGGAACGGTTTGAATGATGCCAAGTGCGGCGACCTGCGGCTGCGACAGGGCCTGCGGCACATCATGGATCGGCGCACACGGCACACCGGCCGCCTCCAGTGCCGTCATCCATTCGCCCCGTGGCCGCCTGATCAGCAGGCCTCGGATCTGCGCCAGCAGCTCGGCCTTGTTGGCCAGCCGATCCCGATTGCCCCGAAAGCGCGCATCGGTGGGCCAGTCGGGCCGCTCGAGCACCTGGGCGAACTTGACGAAGAGCCGGTCGTTGCCGACGCAGATCAGGAACGGGCCGTCGGCGCCGTCGAAGGCCTCATAGGGCACAAAACCCGGATGGCCGCTGGCATGGCGCTCGGGTAGCCGGCCTTCGTTCATCCAGGCATCGCCCTTCTGGGCCAGCCAGGTCAGGGCGGTTTCGAGCAGCGAGCCCTGGACGATGCCGCCGCGCCCGGTGATCAGGCGCCTGTGCAGCAGCGACAGCGCGCCGATCACCGTCCACATGCCGGTGCCCTGGTCGCAGACCGAGGCGCCCATGCGAACCGACGGGCCATCGGGGTCGCCGCTGATGCTCGACAGCCCGCTGAAGGCCTGGATCAGCGGCTCGTAGCCGGGTCGTGCGGCCATCGGGCCGACATGACCGAAGGCCGACATCTCGCAATAGACCAGGCGCGGATGGCGCTCGCACATCGACGCGCCGTCCAGCCCGAGTTGCGCCGGCACGCCTGGGCGCAGGTTGTGCACCAGTACGTCGGCGTCGGCCACGATCACATGCAGTGCCTCGATGCCCTGCGCCGACTTGAGATCGATGGTGACCGACTCCTTGCCGCGGTTGAAGACCTGGAAGGTGAGCGAGTCGCCGTGACGAAAGGCGGTGCCCATCTGGCGCGCATCGTCGCCGCCTTCCGGTCGTTCGATCTTGATGACCGTGGCGCCGAGGTCGGCAAAGATGGCGCCGGCAAACGGCCCGGCGAGCACCTGCCCGAGTTCGACGACGGTCAGGCCGGACAGCGGCCCTGTGGTGTGCGTCATGGCAGTCTCCTTGCGCCTGATTGGAACGATGTCATTCGACCTCGAGTTTCGCTTGTGCCACCACGCGCTTCCATTTCTCGATCTCGCTGCGAACGAAGGCATCGAGCTGCTGCGGCGTGCCCGGCGACAGATCGGTCGCAGGCCCGGCCTTCTGCTTGAACTCCGCTGAACGCAGGATCTCACCGATGGTCTTGTTCAGTTTGACGATGATCGGCTCGGGCGTGCCGGCCGGCAGAAACACCGCGGTCCAGGCAATCATCTCGAATCCCGGC
>CAIKZV010000123.1 GCA_903831925.1 uncultured Burkholderiales bacterium | reverse complement strand
GATCCGGCCCGCCGTGCGGCCTATCTTTGTGAGCTGCACGGTGCGCCAATTCAGGCTGAAACCAATACCTCGATGTCGTCCGCCTTCCTGATCGAGCAGATGGGCTGGCGTGAGTCGCTCGACGAGGCGCGCGAGTCCAAAGACCCTGCTGCGCTCGCAGGGCTCGATCGCCTGCTGTGCGATCATCGGGCCCGGTTGCATGGGGAAATTGCACAGGCCATCGACCTTGATCACGATTACCCGCGTGCTGCCGATGCGGTGAGACGACTGATGTTCATCGACAAGTTCGGCGCCGAAGTGGCTGCGGCCCAGGACACACTCGGCGCTTGAGGATTTCCGGATGGCCCTGCTGCAGATCTCAGAACCCGGCATGTCGCCAGAGCCCCATCAGCGGCGGCTGGCGGTTGGTATCGACCTCGGGACAACGCATTCGCTGGTTGCAGCGGTCAAGTCGGGGATGGCCGAGGCGCTGCGCGATGCGCAGGACTCGCCCTTGTTACCCTCGGTGGTGCGCTATCGCGAGGCCGGCCAGATCGAGGTCGGGCAAGGTGCGCTCGATGGTGCGATCGAGGATCCCCGAAACACCATCGTCTCGGTCAAGCGATTCATGGGTCGCGGGCTGACTGACGCTCGTCGACATCGCTCACCCTATACCTTCATCGATTCGCCCGGCATGGTGAAGCTTGCGACCGTCGCGGGTGAACGCAGCCCGGTTGAAGTGTCGGCAGAAATCCTTCGCACGCTTCGACTGCGTGCCGAGGCAGCGCTCGGCGGTGAACTGGTCGGGGCAGTGATTACGGTGCCAGCTTATTTCGATGATGCGCAGCGCCAGGCTACCAAGGATGCGGCGCGGCTCGCCGGTCTCGACGTGCTGCGTTTGCTCAACGAGCCGACGGCAGCCGCGATTGCGTACGGTCTGGATCACGGGTCCGAAGGCGTGTATGCAGTCTATGACCTCGGCGGCGGCACCTTCGATATATCGATTCTGCGCCTGGCGCGCGGCGTGTTCGAGGTGATTGCGACCGGTGGCGATACCGCGCTCGGTGGCGATGATTTCGATCGGCGGCTGGCTGAATTTTTTGTGCAAGAAAACGGGCTGGATGAGCTTGCGCCCCAGGATCTGCGGCGAGTCCTGATGGCCGCGCGGCGGTGCAAAGAGCAGCTGAGCACGCAAGGCGAGGCAGTCATCGAAGCATCGATCGCCGGCCGAGGCCTGCTCGTCACCTCGGTGAGCGCAGGACAGTTTCGCGAGATGACCGCTGACTTGCTTGATCGCACGCTCGATGCCGTGCGCCGTGCGCTGCGCGATTCGGCGCTGTCGCTCAGTGATGTCGCGCGCGAGGTGGCAGGTGTGGTGCTGGTCGGGGGATCGACCCGCATGCCTCAGGTCGGCGAGGCGCTTGCACAGCTCTTTGGCAAGGCACCGCTCACCGATCTCGACCCTGATCAGGTGGTGGCGCTCGGCGCGGCGATGCAGGCCGATCTGCTTGCCGGCAATCATTCAGGGGCTGATCCGGACTGGCTGCTGCTTGACGTGACGCCCTTGTCGCTCGGCCTCGAAACCATGGGCGGGCTGGTCGAGCGCATCATTGCGCGCAATTCGACGATCCCGGTTGCCCGGGCACAGGAATTCACCACCTTCAAGGAAGGCCAGACCGCCATGTCCTTGCATGTGGTGCAGGGTGAACGCGAACTGGTTGCCGATTGCCGTTCGCTGGCCCGCTTCGAGTTGCGCGGAATCCCGCCGATGGCGGCAGGCGCGGCACGGATTCGCGTGATGTTTCAGGTTGATGCCGATGGCCTGCTGTCGGTTACCGCCCGCGAGCAGTCGCAGGGCATCGAGGCTTCGATTGAGGTCAAGCCCTCGTATGGCCTGTCGGATGACGACATCGCCCGCATGCTGAAAGACTCCTTCGGCAGCGCCGATGTCGACATGAAGGCCCGCGCTTTGCGAGAGCAGCAGGTCGATGCCGATCGGCTGCTCGAAGCCACACAGGTCGCCCTTGACGCCGACGCCGATCTGCTCGATGCCACTGATCTCGAGGACATCGGTCAGCAGATGCGTGCGCTCAAGGACGCCGCACGCGGCGACGACTCGGGCCTGATCGCCTCAGCTGTCGATGCGCTTTCGCGCAGCACCGAATCGTTTGCCGCGCGGAGAATGGATCGGGCGGTGCGTCAGGCCCTGGCCGGCCGTCGACTGGACGAGATTTCATGAGCCTTCGCTCGTGCCGATACCGACAAGCATGATGCCGACCATCACCGTTCTTCCCCATGAAAGCCTGGCGCCGCAGGGCGCGAGTTTTGAAGCCAGCTCAGGCGTCAGTCTGTGTCAGCAGTTGCTTGACCACGGTATCGACATCGAACATGCCTGCGGCATGGTGGCGGCGTGTACCACCTGCCATGTGATCGTGCGCGAAGGCTTCAATCGATTGCCGATGTCGAGCGACGAAGAAGACGACATGCTCGACAAGGCCTGGGGGCTGACAGCCAATTCGAGGCTGTCGTGCCAGATCAATCCGGTCGAGGTCGATCTGACCATCGAACTGCCGCGCTACACCATCAATCACGCCAGGGAGTAGCGCGATGAAATGGACCGACACACTGGATATCGCAATCGCGCTGACGGATGCGCATCCCGATATCGATCCGATGAGCATCCGCTTCACCGATCTTCATGCCTGGGTGATGGCGCTGCCCGACTTCGACGATTCTCCCGATCGTTCGGGTGAGAAAATCCTCGAAGCGATTCAGCAGGCCTGGATCGACGAACGGGACTGAGCCACGGCGTGCGCCGGGTGCTGTTCGCTCGGCGCAGTCTCGCCGTCGAGCGGCGAGAACGGGTCAAAGCCGGGCATCCCCACCAGCTCGCTCAGACCGGCTTCAACGCCTGCCTGGTGCAGCAATGTGCTGAGCCGTCCGCGCTGGTAGGTCTGATGATTGAAGAAGTGCGACAGCAAGGGGCCGAGCTGATGCTGCTGCGGCAGATCGCTCAGGTTGCGGTAGACCAGCACCCGGTCGAGATCCTTGAAGATCAGATCGCCGCACCAGGCGGTGATCAGTTCGTCGACCCGATGCCGCAGGTCGGCAAGCTGCTCGAGATTGGCGCTCACAGTCTCGTCGAGCGAACCCGGCGCCGGCAGCCATTCGTTGGCCTCGAGCAATCGTTCGAAATGACCGGTACTGCCGAAGCGGCGCAGCCACAGCGCATCGCCCGCGATCTGGTGGTTCAGCCCGGCCACGATCGAGCCGAAGCGGTCACCGGTTGCCGCCACCAGTGAGGCAGGCGAGAGCTTTGCGGCCGATGCATAGAGCTGACGGTTGGTCCAGCGGTTGTACTCGGCCATCAGCCTG
>CAIKZV010000122.1 GCA_903831925.1 uncultured Burkholderiales bacterium | reverse complement strand
CGGCCATCTGCGGCACCCATTTCGGCGACACGAAGGAGCCCGCCTCGACATTCGGGAATCCGGCATCGCTCAGACGGTTGCACAGGTCGATGCGAATGTCGGTGGTGATCGGTGTCTGCTCGTTCTGCAGACCGTCTCGTGCACCCACCTCGACCAGGGTCACGCGTTGCGGCAGTGTCGTTGTCATGCTGTCTCGCTTTCTCGCTGGGATGGGCAATGCCCGGGTGTCTCGAAAAACGCGTGGTGCCGGGCGGGCGCTGCGACGGGCCTCAATAGCCGCGCTGACGGTCGATCTGACCGCTGGGACGCTCGCCCTTTGCCAGCGCAAGGATCTTTCCGGCGACCTGCTCGGCCGACGGCCCGACCTGGGTCGGCGCCGACACATGCGGTGTGATCCGGATGGCCCGATGGTGCCACAAGGGATCGCTGGCCGGCAGCGGCTCACGCCGGAACACATCGAGGGTGGCACCCGCCAGCCGCCCGGAGTCGAGCGCGGCAATCAGATCGGCCTCGACCACCAGCGCGCCGCGCGCGACATTGATCAGCCATCCCTGCGGCTGCAGCAGGCGCAGGGCGGCGGCATCGATCAGCTTGTCGGTCTGCGGCGTGTGCGGCGCGAGCAGGATGAGCACGCGGCTTGCCGCAAGGAAAGCCGGCCAGGCGCGCTCGCCGTGCATCACCTCGATGCCGTCGATCGACTTGGCCGATCGCGCAAAGCCGCGCACGGTAAATCCGGCGCGCGCCAGGTGCGCGCCGACCTGCGCGCCGAGCACACCGACGCCGACAATGCCGACCGGTAATTCTTCGCGGGCGAATGCCGGTAATTCCTGCCATTGCCGGCTGCGCTGCTGCGCCTCATAAGCATCATGCCGACCGGCAATGCGCAGCATTTCGTGCAGACAGTAATCGGCCATCAGCGGCCCCATGCCGGCGTCTTCCAGGCGAATCACCGCAAGCGCGGCCGGCAGACCGGGGTGGCGCAGGAGATGGTCGACACCGGCGCCGGTCGAGAAAAAGGCCTGCAGTCGGGGGTGACGCGAGAAGAAGTCTGCCGGCGGCTTCCAGCCGACCGCGATCTTGGCCGGCGCGAGCTCTGCATTTGCCGGATCCAGGCGCTCGCCAGACGGGCTGTCGGCGCCGTCGGGGCAGCCCGGATCGATCGAGATCATCAGCTCGGGCAGGCGCCGCGACAGCTCGCGCTGCCAGGCCAGGCCGGCGCCGGGTTCGGGGTGGGCGATGACGATGTGCATCGCCGGATCATAGGCGATCGCCCTCGCCGCGCGCGCTACCATCGCTGTCTGACCGACACCGGAGACCCCTCGCCATGACGACCACCGTGCCCCCGATCGACAACCGCGTCACCCGCCTGATGGGCGTGAAATACCCCATCGTCCAGGCGCCGATGGGCTGGATCGCCCGGGCGCAGCTGGCCTCGGCCGTCTCGAATGCCGGCGGCATGGGCATCATCGAAACCGCCTCCGGCGAGCTCGATGCCATCCGCCTCGAGATCAAGAAGATGCGCGATCTCACCGACAAACCCTTCGGCGTGAACATCGCGCTGATGTATGTCAAGGATCCCGACATCGTGAAGTTCGTGGTCGATGAGGGCGTGCGCTTCGTGACCACCTCGGCCGGCGATCCGAGCCGCTATTGCGCCGAACTGAAGGAGGCGGGTCTCACGGTCTTTCACGTGGTGCCCACCCTCAAGGCCGCGCTCAAGGCGGTTGAGGCCGGTGTCGACGGCCTGATCGTCGAAGGCGCCGAGGGCGGCGGATTCAAGAACCAGCGCGATGTCGCCTCGATGGTGCTGCTGCCCCTGGTCTGCTCCAAGGTCAAGGTGCCGGTGATCGCCGCCGGCGGCTTCACCGACGGCCGCTCGATGGCTGCGGCCTTTGCGATGGGTGCCGAGGGCATCCAGATGGGCACCCGGATGCTGTCGTCGGCCGAGTCACCGGCGCACATGAACTGGAAGCAGGCGATCGTGGGTGCCAGCGAAACCGATACGGTTTTTCTGAATCGCGGCGGCAATGGCCCAGCGCTGCGGGCACTGCGCACCGAGCGCACCACGCGCCTTGAAGCCAAGAACCCAGAGAACATGCGCGCCGAATTTGCCGGCGTGTTGCAGCTCTACTTTGGCGGCGACATGGAAGCCGCCGTGCCCCTGACCGGCCAGGTGTGCGGCCGCATCGAGAGCGTCGAGTCAGTGGCCGACATCATCAACGGCACGGTCACCGGGTTTCGTGCGGCGGTGAGCGACATGGCCGCGCGCTATATCGGCTGATCGAGTCGTGTGTCCGCTGCTGATGCCGGGCGCAGTTTGATCTGACGACCGGCGTTCATTGACGAAATTCGGCGAGGACTAATGCGCGCTGCTGCGCGCCGAGGCGCGCCCTGAATGAGCCGCTCCCCGACGACCAGCGCCGCCATTGGCAGCCTCGTGTCCTGCTGCCGACGCTGAGGCGGCCGCAGACGCCGCGTTGTGTGCGGCAATTTCTCCCAGCTTGCCGACCGCATTCATGCAGCACGACATGGCCGAGCCGGTTGCGGTGGCCGCATCGACCGCCGCGCGCTCGGCATCGTCATGGGCAACCTGCGACAGCGAGTGAACCTCGTCTTCGGAGCCGCGCATCTGCGCGGTGAGCAGCGAGGTCATCGTGGTGCTCGCATTGCGGCTGAGCG
The DNA here is from genome assembly GCA_903831925.1 of uncultured Burkholderiales bacterium. Lineage (GTDB taxonomy): Bacteria > Pseudomonadota > Gammaproteobacteria > Burkholderiales > Burkholderiaceae_E > UBA4615. Next base: position 31 of record CAIKZV010000122.1, on the reverse strand, counting down.
ACATCATCCCGATCATGTAGCGCCACATCGG
>CAIKZV010000121.1 GCA_903831925.1 uncultured Burkholderiales bacterium | reverse complement strand
GTGGACTTTGGCAGCGGTCGCGGGCACGGCAGTCGTCCTTGGCGGTTGCGCAACCGAATCAAACAGCGGAGCGTTTGTCAACACCGCGCCGCACGCAAAGCCGGGTTCTTCCGACTACGTAGCACCGGCAAAGATGGCGGCCGCCACCAAGACGGCTGAGCCCAAGAAGGCTGAGCCCGCACCGGCCGCGAAGATGACCGAAGCTCCGAAGGCCGCCGCAGCTCCCAAGGCTGCTACCTCCGGCACCGCGATGTACATCCCCACCGGCGATCGCTCGACCAGCGCGCTGATGATCGAGAAGATCTACCCCTCGCAGGTCACCGTCGGTCAGCCCTTTGATTACATCATCAAGGCCACCAACATCAGCAGCCAGGCTCTGAACAACGTCACCGTCACCGAGGCGGCCCCGACGAACTTCACTCTGGTTTCGAGCAGCGTTCAGGGCGCCAACGGGGTTTATAACCTCGGCACGCTCAACGCCGGCGAGAGCAAGATGATCGTGATGAAGGGTTCGGCCGCGGCAGTTGGTTCGATCAACTCCTGCTGTGCAGCGACCTACACCACCGCTCTGTGCAGCACCATCAACGTCGTTCAGCCCGCCCTCGCGATCAACAAGACGATCACCCCCGAGGCGATCCTCAACTGCTCGCCCATCAACATGACCGTGGTCGTCAAGAACACCGGTTCGGGCACCGCCAGCAACGTGCACATCATGGACACGCTCCCCAGCGGCCTGACCTTCGAAGGCGGCGGCGCATCGTTCGATGAAGCCGTGGGCGATCTGGCTCCCGGCGCAGAGAAGACCATCAGCAAGGCCATCAAGGCCGCCAACGTCGGTCGCTACGACAACACCGCTTCGGCCAAGGCCGATGGCGTAGGCACGATCGCGTCGAACAAGGTTTCGACGGTCGTCAAGGCCCCCAAGCTTGAAGTCAGCTGCAAGGCTGGCGGCAAGGTCCTCATGGGCCGCAAGGCTTGCTACGAAATCACCGTCAAGAACAGCGGCGACGCTGTCAGCGCGGGTACCAAGGTCAGCCTCACGCTCCCGGCCGGTGCAACCGTCGCCAGCATGAGCGACGGCGGCGCAGCGGGCGTCTTCAACGTCGGCGACCTCGCCGCCGGTGCAAGCAAGACCATGACCATGTGCCTCACCTCCACGACCGCAGGCAGCCTCCCCGTCTCGGCTGTTGCCACCGGCAACTGTGCACAGGCCGCGAACACCAACTGCTCGATCGACGTCATCGGCGCTCCCGACATCGGCACGCAGATCACCGACGACAACGGTGTCCGCAAGATCTGGACCCAGGCGCAGTACTGCGCGCTGGCCCATGGCGTGTCCCCGCACCTGGTCGCCCTGCCGCAGATCTACCTGCCCGAGCAGGCGATCCAGTGGGCGAACATCGCCCGCACCGGTGCCACCGCCGCCGATACGATCCGGTTCGTCGGGGCATTGACCGAGCAGGCGGCATGTGGCGCGACCTGCAGCCTTCCGCCGGCCGAGGGTTACACGGCCCTTTACGATGCGCTGGACACGGCCCCCGTCACTGCGCCGGACTCGATGGCCTATTCGACCGATCTGCGCATCGACAGCTGACGCCGCCTCGGGTGCGGCGGGCTC
>CAIKZV010000120.1 GCA_903831925.1 uncultured Burkholderiales bacterium | reverse complement strand
TCGTGGCAGTAGGCATTGTTGTTGCCGAACTGGGTCGCCCCGAACTCGTCGCCCGCCCGCAGCATCGGCACGCCGCGCGAGAGCATGAGTGCGGCCATCATGGCCCGGGCGCGGCGTGATCGGTGCATGAGCACCGAGGCATCGGTCGTGGGCCCTTGCACACCGCAGTCGTCGCTGTGGTCGTTGTGCGTGCCATCGCGATTGAGTTCGCCGTTGGCGAGATTTTGCCGATGCCGGTAGGACACCAGATCGGCCAGGGTCATGCCGTCGTGCGCGGTGATGAAATTGATGCTCGCTGATGGGTTGCGACCGCTGTGGCCAAAGAGATCGCTTGAACCGGCCACACGCGTGGCGAGCGCACCGACGACGCCCGCGTCGCCCCGCCAGAAACGACGCTGATCGTCGCGAAATCGATCATTCCATTCGGACCAGCCGGGCGCGAAACCGCCGACGAAATGCCCCTCGCAGTCCCAGGCCTCGGCGATCAGCTTGCGTCGTGACAGCGCCGGATCGCTGCGCACCTCGGCCAGCCAGGGCAGGTCGCGGTCGAGATGCCCGTCCGCATTGCGGGCAATCGCGCTGGCCAGATCGAAGCGAAAGCCATCGACGCCGACCTCATCGGCCCAGAAACGCAGCGCATCGGTGATCAGGCGGCCAACCTCCGGGCGATGCGCGGCAAGCGTGTTGCCGCAGCCGCTCAAGTTGCGATAGCCCCCGGGCCGATGCGAATCGGCGAGGTAGTAGGAGGCATTGTCGAGGCCGCGCAAAGACAGCGTCGGGCCGCGCTCGTCGCCTTCGCCGGTGTGGTTGAACACCACATCCAGAATGACTTCGATGCCGGCGCCATGCAGCCGTTCGATGGCATCGACCATGGCTGACAGCCCACCCGGCCCGGCCAGCGAAGGCTGCATCGCAAAAAACGCGATCGGGTTGTAGCCCCAGTAGTTGGTGAGTCCCCGTTGCGTCAGGTGCAGCTCGTCGAGCCAGGCGGCCACCGGCAGCAGCTCGACCGCGGTGATGCCCAGGCGTTTCAGGTGCGCGATCGAGGCCGGTTGGGCCAAGCCGGCAATCGTGCCGCGCAGTTCGCGGGCAATGCCCGGATGCTGCTCGCTGTAGCCGCGTACATGCATCTCGTAGAGCACCGTCTCGCCCCAGGGGCGAGCGGGCGAGGGCAGGCGGTCGGAAGCCCTTCCGATTGGACCGGCCACGCGGCACTTCGGCACGAAGGGCGCACTGTCGCGGGGGTCGAAGGAGTGGCAGCCTTCGGGATGATCGGCCTGATAGCCGAGCACCGCGTCATGCCACTGGAAGCGGCCGACCAGCTCGCGGGCATACGGGTCGAGCAGCAGCTTGTTGGGATTGAAGCGGTGTCCGTCATCCGGCGCGTAAGGGCCATGGGCCCGCAGGCCGTAGACCATCCCGGCCTGTGCCCTCGGCACGAATCCGTGAAAGACATCGCCGGTGCGGCCCGGCAAGTCGAGACGCGCGATTTCGCGCGTGCCGGCGGCATCGAACAGACACAGCTCGATGCGCTCGGCATGATGCGACCAGACCGCGACATTGACGCCATCGCCCTCGACATGAGCGCCGAGTTTTTCGGGGCTGCCAACTTCCATCGATGTCATCGCGCGGCTTTCAGTACCAGGGCAGCCAGTGGTGGCAAACGCAGGCTGACCGAAGCCGGCCAGTGACGCCACGGGATATCGTCGGCCTGCACCGCGCCGAAGTTGCCGATGCCGCTGCCGCCGTGCTCAAGCGCATCCGAGTTGAGGACTTCGGCCCAGCGACCGGCGCGCGGCAGGCCGATGCGATAGCCCTCGCGCACTACCGGCG
>CAIKZV010000119.1 GCA_903831925.1 uncultured Burkholderiales bacterium | reverse complement strand
TCCGAAACCCACGCTGTGCCGCGCACCCGCCCGCCGCAGCTTGGCGAGCATACGAATGAGGTGCTCGGCGAGCTGGGCTACAGCGCCCAGGACATCGCCGGCATGCGGGAGCGCTCGGTCATCTGACCGATGGCGGCGAGGCCATCGCTGTCGGTCGTCATTCAGGCGCTGACTTAGGACCTGGTTAGCGACTTCGGGCGCTGGTCAGGTTGATCGCACTGCCTCAAGTGTCGATCGATTGCGGCTGAAACGCCGTGAATTCGCCCCAAATCTGCCACGTTTGCTTCAGTCAGTCGGATAAACTGACCGGGTCCATACAACCCTGTTTCTTCAATCCTGATTCTTGACTGGCCCCCGCCCCAACTGATGAATTTTGTTGCGACCGCTCCGCCGTCGATGTCGCTGACGCGAAACGATCCCAGCGTGCTGGGCGATCTGGAGCTGTGGTCAGAGCGGGTCGATGTCGGCGAATTGACCAGCGAGGTCGAAAGGCGCTTCACCAGCGACCCCGATCTGCCTGGCTGCGTGATCTGCAGGGGCGACACGATCATCGGCGTCCTGTCGAGAAAGCGGCTTTTCGCCGCGCTTAGCAGGCCTTTTTCGCGCGATCTGTTTGTCAGACGTCCGGTCGGCAGTCTGCTCGATATCGATGTCATCGATACCCGGCCGCTGCGTCTGTCGATTCATACCGAGATCTCGGCGGCGGTCGATCAGGCCTTGTCGCGCAATACCGCCATGCATTTCGAGCCGGTTCTGGTCGAAGGCGGACTCGGTCCGCAGCTGATCGAGGTCGATGTCATGCTGCGAACGCAGTCGGGCATTCTGAAGCAGGCGATTCGCTCCAAGGACGAACTGATCGGCGAAGTGCAGCGCACCGCGCAGGAATTGAGAAGTACGCTCGAGAGCCTCGAGAAGACGCGCGACCGACTGCTGCAATCCGAGGAGCGCCTCGAGGCCGAGGTCGCAAGGCGCACGCTTGAATTGGCCACCACCAACGCCGAACTGATTCAGAAGCAGAACCAGATCGACGAAGAGTTGACCGCTGCGCGCAGCCTGCAGCAATCGATTCTCCCTGATGCCTTCCCCGATCACGAGGGGTATTCCGGAAAGGCCTTCATGCGCGCTGCCCGCATGATCGGTGGCGATTTCTACGATGTCTTTCCGCTCGAAAAAGATCGTGTCGGCGTGATGGTTGCGGATGTCAGCGGCAAGGGCGTGCCTGCGGCGTTGTTCATGGTGCTTGCCCGCACGGTGCTCCAGGAACTGGCCCTGCGGGGGCATTCGCCCGGCGAGTGCGTGAGGCTGGCCAATGAACAGCTGATTGCGCGCAATCCCCTGTGGCTTTTCGTGACCGTGATCTACGGCATTCTCGACGTTCGGACCGGTGTCTTCACCTTTTGCAACGCCGGGCACATCATGCCCTACGTCCTTCGCGCACATGGCGCGGTCGAGGTGGTGAGCGAGCGGGCCTCGCCCTTGGTGGGGCTGATCGAGCAGGCGCGCTTTTCAGACCTCACGATCGTGCTTGAGCCAGGCGACGGACTGATGATGGTTACCGACGGCGTCGGCGAGTGCTTCAGCCGCGACGGAGAGGCGTTCGGGGAACAACGTCTGCTGGATCTGATCGCTGCAGCCGGAAATGGTCCGCTTGAGACGCTGCTGGACGATCTGGTGACCGCTCTCGATCGGTTTTCGGACGGCATCGCCGCGTCCGATGATGTGACCGCACTCGTACTCAAGTACCGGGGTGTTGCCGACGGCTCATCCCGATTCGATCAGGGCTCGCTGCCTGGATATGGCGCTGTCGGCAGCCAGCTGCGCGTCGTGCGCTGATCAGCTCAGCGCGGGCTCTTTCGCATACTGGTTGGGCGCAAGGCTGCCTGAGCCGCTTGCGCTCGCATGCGGCAGGTCGAATCGCATGGTCAGACTGTTGATCGGGCCACGGCGCTCATAGCGGACATCCTGCGCAAATTTGCGCACCAGATGAATCCCGAGGCCGCCAACCGACGCTTCGGCCACCGATTGCGGATATTGCGGGGAGTCGACCGCAAGCGGGTCGAATGCCGCGGCCTGATCGTCGATTCGCAGGACGACCGACCGATGGTCATGGTCGAGGTAGAGCGTGACGCCGTCTTCATCGATGTCGGACAGATCAGTCTCTGTGAGGCCATGCCGAACAATATTCGAGAACACCTCTTCGCAGCAGAGCTGGATGGCGAAGGCGGTCGAGGTCGGCAGGCTCCAGCGCTGCACAAAGTCATCGACCCAGGATCCGATCGGTTCCAGATCGCGCAAGGTGCCCCGCACTGTCAGCTGATCAGCCATACGTTCTCGAGTCAGGTGGAGGGCGGCAGGCGATCAGCTGGCCAGAAATTCGGAGGCGGCAGACAGGTCTTGAAAAATCGGGATGATCGAGTCGATGCCGGCCGCG
>CAIKZV010000118.1 GCA_903831925.1 uncultured Burkholderiales bacterium | reverse complement strand
TCACTGTCGGTGCTGGCAGCGGTACTGGCAGTGCTCGGCTACTCGGTCAACGAGTCGGTGGTCATCTTCGACCGGATCCGCGAGTCGTTTCGCAAGTACCGCAAGATGACGACGGTGCAGGTGATCGACCATGCCATCACCAGCACCATTTCGCGAACGATGATCACCCACGGCTGCACCCTGATGATGGTGCTGGCCATGCTGTTTTTCGGCGGCCCGACCCTGCACTACTTCGCGCTCGCGCTGGCCATCGGCATCTGCTTCGGCATCTACTCGTCGGTGTTCGTGGCGGCCGCGATCGCGATGTGGCTGGGGGTCAAGCGCGAAGACCTGATCAAACCGGTCAAGAAAAAGGAAGGCGCTGAAGTCGAGCTGCCCTGAAGTCTGCAGACATCGCGCCACGGCCACCGACCCCACCCCTCACACGCCGACTCACCATGACCGCCCTCACCATTCATCACGATCCGGCCCGGAATTGTTTCGAGACGCATGTCGACGGTGTGCGCGCCGAGCTCGATTACCGGCTCGATGGCCGGATCATGCGCATCCACCACACCGGTGTGCCGCCTGAACTCGAGGGTCGTGGCATTGCCGCAGCGCTGGTTCAGACCGCGGTCGATCATGCGCGCACCGCGGGTCTGCGCATCGATCCGCTGTGCTCCTATGTACGGGTCTGGAAGCAGCGCCATCCCGAGGCCGCCGACCTCTTCGAATGACGACTGGCCCAGCGCCCGCTATCAAACCGCCGCCACCGTGTCCGATACCACATTCAAAATTCGCGTCTGGGATCTGCCCACCCGGCTTTTCCACTGGACCCTGGCCGCCCTGGTGATCGGCTCCTTCGTCAGCGTCAAGATGGGCAACATGGACTGGCATGGGCGACTGGGCTACGCGGTACTCGCGCTGCTGCTCTTTCGCCTGATCTGGGGATTTGCCGGCGGCGGCTATTCGCGCTTTACCGCATTCGTTCGCGGCCCGGGGTCGATCATGGCCTACCTGCGCGGCGCCTCCCATGGCCCGGGTCACAACCCGCTCGGTGCGCTGTCGGTGCTGGGCATGCTCGCAGCCCTGCTCTTTCAGGCGAGCTCGGGCCTGTTCACCAATGACGATATCGCCTTCGAGGGGCCGCTTTCACATTACGTCAGCAGCGCGCTCTCGAGCCTGCTGACCACCTGGCATCGGCGCAATGAAACCATTCTGATCGCGCTGGTCGTGGTGCATGTTGCAGCGATCGTGTACTACCGCCTGCGGCTCAAGCAGGACCTGATCGGCCCGATGCTCACCGGCGATGCCTTGCTGCCGAACCCTTATCCGAGCTCACCCGACAATCTGGCGATGCGGCTGCGGGCGCTGATCATTGCGAGCGCCTGTGCAGCGCTGGTGGCCTGGATCATCACGCTGTGATGAACTCAAGCACCCGACTGCGGCACATCGACCGCAATCGGGTCTGCGACGGACTTACTCGCGACGGAAATCGTCGTGGCAGCCCTTGCAGGTCGCGGCGGCCGCACCGAAGGCGGTCTTGAGCGCCGCCGGATCACCCGCGGCAGCTGGCAGCTTGCCGGTCGCATCAACCATCTTTTCGTAGGCTGCCTGGAACTTGGCCGGATCCTTCCAGATCTCGGCCTTCGCACGGGTATTCAGGCCGGTATCGGTACCGGCACCGAATGCGGTGCCCGGCAGATGCGCGAGCGTGGACACCAGCGAGGCATTGTAGGAAGCGACCTTGGCGTCGTAGGGAATGCGACCATTGACCATCGCGCCGAGACGGCCGAAGTGGGTACCAAGCACGGTAAAGGCTGACTGACGATACTTGATCGCGTCTTCGGGCTTGGCAAATTGAGCATGCGAACTCAGGGGCAGCAGGGCTGCAGCAACGGCAACAGCGGCAAACAGTGACTTCATGGGAACTCCGGTTGAAAGACGGGCTCTGGGGGACGGGCAAAACGGCCGGATCTTATCAGCCCGGACACAATCTGGCACGAATCATCTTGAGCACGCGATGCTCAAACCCGACGAGCGAGGTCGGCCGCCTTGCCGATATAGGCCGCCGGCGTCAGCGCCCGCAGCCTTGTCTTGGCCTCCAGCGGAATCGGCAACTGATCGACAAAGGCGGCAAGCGCCTCGGCATTGATGCCTTTGCCACGGGTCAGTTCCTTGAGCTGCTCATAGGGATTGGGCACGCCATAGCGCCGCATGACAGTCTGGACAGGCTCGGCGAGCACTTCCCAGCAGGCATCGAGATCGGCCGCCAGGCGCGGTGCATCGACTTCGAGTTTGCCAAGGC
>CAIKZV010000117.1 GCA_903831925.1 uncultured Burkholderiales bacterium | reverse complement strand
CCCTCGAATGCAGCGGGGGTCACCTTCAGTTTGACGAGCAGCAGCCCTCGTTCCTGGTGGCTCCCGCCGGTCAGGTCTTCCACACTGACGACGTCAACGAGCTTGCGTAGCTGGCTTGCGATCTGTGCGAGGACGGACTCGTCACCGGTCGTGACCAAGGTGATGCGAGAGACGGCTGGATTTTCGGTCGGCGCGACCGAAAGCGACTCGATGTTGTAGGCGCGCGTCGAGAACAGTCCGGCGACTCGGGCGAGGGAGCCTGCTTCGTTTTGCAGGAGGATGGCGATGATATGTCGCATAGAAGGACCGTGTGACGCGATGACGGGTCGGGGAGCATAGCGCGGATCTTTTTGCAGTGCATAGACGGGATGTAGGTTGGCTTGATAGTCTCAAGCGGATAACTCCGCGATAAAGACAACCTGACCATGTCCCCGACCCGCCCGACCGCCGCCCACCCTCTTGCCGGACGCACGATGACCGGCGCTGAGATGATTGTTCAGATTTTGGCCGACGAGGGCGTTGACGTCCTCTTCGGGTATTCCGGTGGGGCGATTTTGCCGACCTACGACGCCGTTTTCGTCCATAACGCCGATCCGAGCCGTCCGCCGATGCCGCTGATTGTCCCAGCGAATGAGCAGGGCGCCGGTTTCATGGCAGCGGGTTATGCCCGTGCCACTGGCCGAGTGGGCGTCTGCGTGGTCACGTCTGGCCCCGGCGCTACCAACACGATCACGCCCGTGCGCGACTCCATGGCGGATTCGGTGCCGATGGTCGTCATCTGCGGGCAAGTGCCCACGGCGGCGATTGGCAGTGACGCCTTTCAGGAGGCCCCGGTGTCCACTCTGATGGGCTCGGTCGCCAAGCACGTCTTTCTGGTCACCGACCCGACGCGTTTGGAGGCCACTGTCCGGACGGCTTTCGAGATTGCGCGGACGGGTCGACCGGGGCCTGTGGTCATCGACGTGCCAAAAGACGTCCAGAACTGGTCTGGCCCGTTCTTGGGAGAGGGCACGCTGCCGCTACCGGGCTACCGCTCGCGCCTTTCACAAGTCGAGTCCCAACGACTGGATGCGGCGCAGTGCGAAGCGTTTTTTGCCATGTTGGGCGAATCCCGCCGACCGATGCTCTACGTGGGCGGTGGTGTGGTGGCCGGTGAGGCGTCGGCTGCGCTGCGCGAGTTTTCCGATGCTTTCGGGATTCCCGCGGTGACGACGCTGATGGGCATTGGTGCTATCGACACGACCAGTGACCGAGCGATGAGGATGTTGGGTATGCACGGTGCGGCCTATGCCAACTATGCCGTCGATGATTGCGATTTTCTGATCGCGGTCGGGGCCCGCTTTGACGATCGAGTCGCGGGCGACCCCAAACGGTTTGCGAAAAATGCGCGGCATATTGCGCACCTTGATATCGATTCCTCGGAGATCAATAAGGTTAAACGTGTCTCGTGGTCCCATGTCGGGCTTCTTCCCGAGGCGCTGTCGGCGCTCACCGCACACGGACGGGTGACGGGCTTTTCACGCGATTGGTCTGAGTGGCATACGCACTGTGCTGAATTGCGCCGCGTCCACGCGATGAATTACGACCGGGCGAGCGAGCAGATTCAACCTTATTACGTCATCGAAGAAATCAATCGACTGACCAAGGGGGAAGCCATCATCTCGACCGGTGTCGGCCAGCACCAGATGTGGGCTGCACAGTATTTCGATTTTCGGTTGCCGCGCTTGTGGCTGACCTCAGGCAGCATGGGAACCATGGGCTTTGGGTTACCCGCCGCCATTGGTGCTCAGTTTGGGCATCCCGATCGTTTGGTGATCGATATCGATGGCGATGCCAGCATCCGGATGAATTTGGGTGAACTCGAGACGGTCACCACCTACAACCTGCCCGTCAAAGTCGTTGTGCTGAACAATTTCGGCGATGGCATGGTGCGGCAGTGGCAAAAATTGTTCTTCAAAGGACGCATGTCGGCCAGTGATAAGTCCCTGCACAAGAAGGATTTCATCAAGGCCGCTCAGGCCGATGGCTATGTGTGGGCGAAACGCTTGGATGCCAAGGCGGATGTCCCGGCCGTTATAGAGGAATTCATCTCGTACCCGGGCCCGGCGTTCTTAGAAGTGATCATTGATCCCGACGCTGGTGTCTATCCGATGGTGGGACCGGGACAGCCGTATGAAGCGATGATCACCGGCGACCACATTGTGTCGCGTAGTCCGGGTGAAGCGCCTCCGCCACCACCGGGCGCGTCGGAAATGTTCTGACGGTCGCCATCCGCATGGACGGCGGGATTCAACGTCCGGCTCCTGGGGTGGCGTTTCTGTATGCACTCAGGCTGGGCTGCTTGTCCTTCGGTGGGCCCGCAGGACAGATCGCACTGGTGAATCGCGAGCTCGTGGAGGAGCGCCGCTGGCTGGACGCTGCGACCTTCGCGCGGGCGCTCAATTTGGCGATGGTGTTGCCGGGCCCTGAAGCGCTGCAGGTGGTGATTTATACCGGTTGGCGACTCTTCGGTGCCGTCGGTGGCATCGTCGCCGGCTTGTCGTTTCTGGTTCCAGGTGCCTTGCTGCTCATGGGGCTGTCCTACGGGTATGTCCGTTGGGGTGGGCTCGCGCCGGTCGCCTCGTCCTTGGTGGGTCTGAAGGCAGTGGTGATGGCGCTCGTCCTGCTATCGATCGGTCAGTTGGCGCAGCGGCTGCTGCGCTCGCGGGTGGCTTGGCTGATCGCCGCTTTCTCGTTTGGAGCAGTTGCGCTGGCCGGCTGGCCTATTCCGGCAACCTTGGTGCTCGGCGCGATCACTTTCGCGATTGGCATGCCAGCGGAGCGATTAACACGCCCTGTCGCGCGGCGTGAAATTCGATGGCGAGCGATGGGTGCCGTCATGCTGGTCGGTTTTCTGCTCTGGCTGCTGACTTGGGTGTCTGTGCACTTGTGGGCCCCGCACTCAAGGGCCGAGCAATTGTTTCTTGCGTTGAGTCGCGTGGCCCTCGGCGGCTTCGGCGGCGCCTACTCAATGGTGGCCTGGTCCGGGCAATTGTTCGTCCAGCATTATGGCTGGTTAAGCTCGGCCGATCTGGCAGCCGGTATTGGTTTAGCCGAGTCGACACCGGGGCCCTTGCTGTTGGTGCTGCAATTCTACGGCTTTGTGTCGGGCTGGTTAGCGGCAGACATCGGTTCCCCTCTGGTAACCGCATCCATTTGTGCGCTGGTCGCGTCTATCGCGAGTTTTTTGCCATCGTTTGTGTTGGTCTTGGCCGCCGCGCCTGCCGTCGACTTTTTGGCTGATGAGCCCCGACTCAAACGCTGTCTACAGGGCGTAGGCGCCGCGGTTGTTGGCGTGATCGCGACCTTCGCACTCGGACTGGGTCGGGCCACGCTGTGGTCAGGCGGGTCCATCAATGGACCGGCGTTGGTGATCGCTCTGGGCGCTGCAAGTCTGCTGGCGACTCGACGCCTGGGATTGCCCGCCACCCTGGCGCTGGGAGTCTGCGCCGGGTGGTGGTTTGCGCCTTAGCGGGTATTCAGTAACGCATCAATACGCGTGGTGAATGCCGCCGTGGGTTGGGCGCCGAGCAGCAAAGTACCTTCGAGCTGGCCATCCCGACGCTGCGCGATGACAAAGCCTGGCGTTCCGGTCACGCCAATACGCTGCGCTTCCGCAATGTCCGTTTCAATGGCATGGCGCAGGCCGGGATTGTGTACGCAGGCGTCAAAAGTCGGCAGATCAACACCCGTCGCGATCGCCAACTTGCGCGCCGTGTCCTTGCCGAGCGCCTCAGTCTGCCCGAGGAGCGCTTCATACATTGGCCAGTAGCGATCCTGTTCGCCAGCACAGCGGGCGGCGACGGCCGATGGTAAGGCCTGATCATGG
>CAIKZV010000116.1 GCA_903831925.1 uncultured Burkholderiales bacterium | reverse complement strand
TGGTCCGGGGGGCAGTTGCAGGCTAAGGGCACCTGCGAGCCTGCGCAGTGTGTCACCCAGTTGCCAGGGCGTGCACACAGCCGCGACGACTCGATCCGGTCGCAGCACCAGGATAGCCCCGGATGCATCATCGAACCAGCGCTTGAACGTGCCGTCTAGATCGCTCATGACCAGTCCTTGCGAGGGCGGCTCGCGCTCAAGCGACTGCGTGCTGGGACGCACCACCAGAGTCAGGGCTCCGAGCTGCTCCAGAATTTGTTGCGAGTGCGCGTCGATCCAGTGGTCGAAGCGCGCGCTCCAGGCGATCAGCGCAAAGCGAAGACCGATCACGTCGTCCAGTCGGCTTGCCTTGCCCTGAGCGTCGGCCAGTCGGGGTTGAATGAACATCGTGCCGACCAGGCCATCAAGCCGCGGTGTGTCCGGGTGCACCACGGCGCCGTGCGAAAAATAGGGCATCGGCTTGAACCGCATCTCAGCGATATAACGGCGCACCGGTCCGATACGCGACAGAATCGGAGCCACCAGATTGCGTACGCCACGCAGCAGCGGACTGGATGGCACGAAGATGCGTCCGACCAGTACCGACAAGTCGATCATGGCGCGGGCGTGATGAAAGCGCTCCTGCGTGTAAGTCTCAAGCAGGTCTTCGCTGGCCGTACCCTTCACCACCATGGCGAGCTTCCAGGCCAGATTGCTTGCATCGCGGATGCCGGTGTTGAATCCTTGCCCCTGCCAGACTGGCATCAGGTGCGCAGCGTCGCCCGCCAGCAGGACGCGGCCTGAGCGAAAGGTGGAGGCGATGCGGGCATGGTGCATATAGACCCGCCGGCGGATCACTTGGGGACGGACGTTCGCAGGCAGCACACGAGCCAGCAGACTGTAGACCTTCTCGTCGCTTTCGAACTCAGCTTCGCTGGCACCCGGTGGCACCATGAACTCGAAGCGGCGGATGCCGTGCGGGAGTGCCAGCTCTACATAAGGGCTGACATTGTCGAGTCTGAAGCTCACGTTGGGTGTGCCGATCGGGTCATTGGCCAGGTCAATCACGAGCCATCGGGTCGATTCGCTCACGCCGTCGAATGGCAGTCCCAGTTTTGAGCGGACCGAGCTGCGGCCGCCGTCACATCCGACCAGCAATCGCGTGCGCATCAATGTGGCTTCACCGACTGGCTCGCCCGCCGCGTCGCAGGGCTGCACCTGCACGTCCACCCCGTGATGGTTCTGCTCGAAGCCTGCCAGGCTACGTTTAAACACGAGGCGAACATGTTCAAAGCGCTCCAGTCCCAATGCGAGTTCGCGGTCGACCAGCGGTTGAATGAAGCCGTTGCGTCGTGGCCATCCGAAGGGCTCCGCGGTGGGTGCGATGGCGGCCAATACACGCCCGCGCGCATCGATGAAGCGCATGATCTGATTGGCAACCGTGTGACTGCGCACGGCGTCAACCAGCCCGGCTGCCTGAAAGCTGCGCAAGGCTTCGTCGTCGACCCCAACGCCGCGCGGGTAATCGATTAGTTGGCCCAACTGCTCGATGACGCAGGTTCGAACACCCAACATGCCCAGATGATTGGCCAGCGTCAGGCCGGTCGGCCCTGCGCCGACAATCAGCACCTCGCAGTCGAAATCAAGCGAGCTTGGGTCCTCACGGCCTGTCGTCAATCTAGTCTCCTGCAGGGGTTGTGCCGCGCCGAGACGCAGCAACTATCCAGCACTCTGGTCGATCGACACGCCACGGTAAACTGTGTGCACTGGGTGCACGTTACAGCGTCCATCAACGAGTGAGCTCAAGCATGCGCACCGGACCTCGATCCAGTTCAGGTCAGTACAAGCCGGTTCGTGGGCTGATTCGCGGCGTAGCGGTGCTGGAAGCGCTGAACCGCGCCCCTGGCGGCTTTGCCACCGTGACCGAGCTGTCCCGCCAATGCGCCATGCATCGCACCACGGTCAAGCGTCTGTTGGAGTCCCTCGCAGATTGCGGATATGTGAGGCACGAGGATCAGACCGGCTGTTACTGGCTGACTGATCACGTGCAGCGCTTGAGCGCAGGAAGGATCGAGGAGCCGTGGGTGGCCCGCGTTGCAGAGCCCCTCATGCGCACAAGCGTGTCCCGACTGATCTGGCCCTGCGATCTGGGCTCACCCGATGCCGGATTCATGGCGATCCGAGCCAGCACCCATGGGCTCAGCGGGTTGTCGCAGCATCGGGCGATGATCGGCGAGCGTCTGCCCATGCTGGTGACGGCGGCGGGCCGCGCCTATCTGGCCGCATGCTCAGAGCCTGAACGCAAGGCTCACCTAGCCATCCTCAAGGTACGAACTGACACCTGGGGCGAGTTGTCTCGTGATCGGTCCTATGTGAGTCGAGTGCTGCGACAGACCCGGTCTACGGGCTACGGTTTCAACCACGGTGAATGGGCCCGCGAGCCGGATTTCGCAGCTGTGGCGGTTTCAATCAACGCAGGCGATCGCGTGTTGGGCGCCATCAACCTGGTGTTTCCAAAATCTGCGATCACAGCAATCGAGTTGGACCGCAGATTTTTGCCGGGTCTGCGCAGGCTTGCCGATGAGATCGGTCGAAAAAGCCTCGCAGTCCTTGATGGTTGAACCCCGTCTCGTACGACCGGCGATACCGATCAGTGCCTGGATGCGCCAGTTACGACTCATCGCAATCGATACGCCACCCTTTCTGATCTCGATGCGAATCGGCTCGAGCGCGTGCTCCGGTCTGCTGAGCGCCACCGGAACGAACTGCCCGGCCATCGTCTGAACAGGTCTTTGCGTCTTCACCGATTGCAAGGCACTGCTGCGCTCGCGATCGTTGACCCAGCGGCGCAGTAAGTTTGCGTTCATTCCATTGGCCAGCGCCACGCTCGCAATCGACACGCCCGGACCCTGACATGCCCGAACCACCTGCGCCCTGAAGTCCGCGCTGTATGACCCGCGTCGCCGCCGACAAGATAAAACCGCCTCTTCGAAAGTGTCCACGTGTCCACGCCAAATTATGTGGACACGATCATCCTTGCGCACTTAGTTCGAGGGAAGATGGGTTTACTGGACGCATACCCAGGACGCTGCCAAAGACCTGATGCACAGAGTCAAGCGGATCCTCACGCAGACCACCAAAGACAAGCACAAGTTGTGTGCCCTTCACGCGCCGGAAGTCGAGTGCAACTCGAAAGGCAAGGCGCGGACGCCGTATGAGTTTGGCGTCAAGGTCACCGTGGCCACCACGCTCAGGGAAGGCTTCGTGGT
>CAIKZV010000115.1 GCA_903831925.1 uncultured Burkholderiales bacterium | reverse complement strand
GTCCGAGGTCTGGATGAGCAAGGGCAGCCGTCGCATCAATGCCAAGAGCATCATGGGCGTCATGATGCTGGCGGCGGCGCGCGGGGCGAACCTTGTCATTGATGTCGACGGCCCCGATGAGGATGCGGCGCTGGCGGCACTGGTCGAACTGGTCGGCTCGGGTTTCGGCGAAGGCGTGAGCCAGCCCGATTCGCCCGAGCGCTGAGCCCGACGGCGCACGCACCATGTTCAGCCTTCACGGCACCGGCATCGGCGGCGGCATCGTCGTCGGTCGTGCCGTGGTGCTCGAGTCGCGGCTGATCGATGTACCGCGTTATCGCATCATGCCCGAGCAGCGCGCCGCCGAACTCGGCCGGCTCGACCGCGCGATCGATACCGTGCGCCTGGAGCTTGCCGATCTCGGCGAGCAGCTTCCCGCCGATGCGCCGCCCGAGGCTCAGGCCCTGCTGCAGATCCACGCGATGATGCTCGACGATCCGTCGCTGGTCGAGCAGACGCGCCTGGCGGTCGAGTCGCACGGCCAGAACGCCGAGTGGGCGTTTTTCGCGCAGGTCGAACATCTGGCTGCGCAATTCGAGCAGTTTGAAGATGCCTATCTGCGCGAGCGGGGTCGTGACCTGACCCAGGTTGCCGATCGGGTGCTCAAGGCGCTTGCCGGATCGGGTCGTCGCTTGCCCGAGCGGCCAAAGCCGGGTGATGTGCCGCTGGTCTTCATCGCCCATGATGTCGCGCCGGCCGACATGCTGCATCTGAAGCAGGCCGGCGGTTTTGCGCTCGACCTCGGCGGCACGGCCTCGCATACCGCGATTCTGGCGCGCAGCATGAACGTACCAGCCGTGGTAGGTCTGAATACCGGCAGCCTGCTCATCCGTGACGATGACTGGGTGGTGCTCGACGGCGACGCGGGCGTCCTGATGGTCGCGCCTGACGAGATCGTGCTCGAGGAATATCGGCACCGCATGATGATGGGGCTGCTCGAGCGCAAGCAGCTCGAGCGGCTGGTGCATGTGCCCACGGCCACCGTCGACCGGGTTGCGATCGAGCTGCATGCCAATATCGAACTGCCTGCCGAGGCCGAGCAGGCACTGGAGGCGGGCGCCGACGGCGTCGGTCTGTTTCGCACCGAATTCATGTTCATGAATCGCGACGAGCGGCCGGGCGAAGACGAACAGTACGAGGCCTATGCTGCGGCGGTCATTGCGATGAGGGGCCGTCCGGTCACGATCCGGACCATCGACATCGGTGCCGACAAACCCTTGCGCATCGATGACGAGACCTACGATCCGGCGGCGGCTGCCGCCAATCCGGCGCTCGGGCAGCGCGCGATCCGTTACAGCCTTGCCGAGCCCGACATGTTTCTGGAGCAGCTGCGCGCCATTCATCGCGCGGCCGAGCACGGTCCGGTGCGCCTGCTGATCCCGATGCTGGTTCATGGCCATGAGGTCGAGCAGTCCTTGCGGCTGATTGCCCAGGCGCGTGAGCAGGTCTTAGAACGCACCCGGCGCGCAGCACCCGCGGTGCCGGTGGGCGGCATGATCGAGGTGCCGGCTGCCGCGCTGACTGCAGGGATGTTCGCCCGACGGCTCGATTTCCTGTCGATCGGCACCAACGACCTGATCCAGTACACCCTGGCCATCGACCGCACCGATCATGCGGTCGCGTCGCTCTATGACCCCTTCCATCCGGCGGTGCTGCAACTGGTGTCGCAGACCATCCGTGCGG
The DNA here is from genome assembly GCA_903831925.1 of uncultured Burkholderiales bacterium. Lineage (GTDB taxonomy): Bacteria > Pseudomonadota > Gammaproteobacteria > Burkholderiales > Burkholderiaceae_E > UBA4615. The sequence continues at coordinate 8,705 of CAIKZV010000115.1, read as the reverse complement.
CCGCGCGAGCCGGCAAACCGGTCTCGGTCTGCGGCGAGATGGCCGGCGATCTCGAGGCCACACGACTGCTGATCGGCATGGGATTGCGGTCGTTCTCGATGCATCCCGCCAGTCTGCTGCGGGTCAAGCGCGAGATTCTGCGCTGTGACGCGGCCCGGCTGCGCACGCGCGTCTCGCGCTTGATGGGGTCGGATGATCCGGTCAAGGTCCAGGCCGGCCTCAAGCGCTTGCGCGAAAACTGAGTCGCTTGCGGCTGCCGTGCCTCGCCGATGCAGAGGAGGGCTGCGTTGACACCCTGCGGCCTGCCCGTTAAGGTGAGCCCCGCGCCGATTTGTGACCAGCTTGCGGGCGCCTTAAAAATGCGGCTAAAGCGGTGTACAGGCAAAGCCTCCTGTGCCCGGGCGCCGCGGCAAGCCGGTCGCTTCACTGCCCGACGACAGTCGGGACGCTTCATCTCCACGGACTGACCTGATGACCGATTCGGTCGGGGTGACCACCCCGCAACGTCTGCGTTTCGATACGCCGCTCGCGCTGTCCAGCGGCGCGTCGATCGACCAGTACGAGCTGGTCTACGAAACCTATGGTCGCCTGAACGAGGCGCGCTCGAACGCGGTGCTGGTCTGCCACGCACTCAATGCCTCGCATCATGTGGCGGGCGTCAGTGCGAGCGACGACAAGGACATCGGCTGGTGGGACAACATGGTCGGCCCGGGCAAGCCTGTCGATACCGACCGCTTCTTCGTGATTGGCGTGAACAACCTCGGCTCCTGTTTCGGCTCGACCGGGCCGATGTCGCCGAATCCGGCCACCGGCAAACCCTATGGACCGGATTTTCCGGTTGTAACGGTCGAGGACTGGGTCAATGCGCAGGCGCGGCTGGCCGATGCGCTCGGTATTGCACGGTTTGCGGCGGTGATCGGCGGATCGCTTGGCGGCATGCAGGCGCTCACCTGGAGCACGCGCTATCCGGATCGCCTGTCGCATTGCGTGGCGATTGCCACCGCGCCCCGCCTGTCGGCGCAGAACATCGCCTTCAACGAAGTGGCGCGTCGAGCGATCGTGACCGACCCCGACTTTCACGGCGGACGCTTCTACGACTTCGATACCGTGCCGGCGCGCGGCCTGCAGGTGGCACGCATGATCGGCCACATCACCTATCTGTCGGACGACACCATGGCCGAGCGCTTCGGGCGCACGCTCAGGCGCCCGGCGCAGGACGCCTCGCTTGGCAACGATTACCAGTTCACCTTCGATGTCGAGTTCGAGATCGAGTCCTACCTGCGCTATCAGGGCGAGAAGTTTTCGCGCTATTTCGACGCCAATACCTATCTGCTGATTACCCGTGCCCTCGACTATTTCGATCCGGCGCGCGAACACGGCGGCGACCTCGCCGCGGCGCTTGCGCCGGCGCGATGCGACTTTCTGCTGGCCTCGTTTTCCACCGACTGGCGATTTGCGCCCGAGCGCAGCCGCGAGATCGTGGCCGCGCTGCTGGCCAACCGACGGCGGGTCACCTACGCCGAGATCGATGCGCCCCACGGACACGACGCATTCCTGCTCGAGGACTCGCGTTATCACGCCCTGATGAAGGCCTATTTCGATCGGATCGCCGCGGGGCTTGCGACATGAATCTGACTAACGCTGCCCTCGATCGCCACGGCCTGAGGCCCGATCTCGCTGCGATTGCCGACTGGATCGCGCCCGGCTCGCGTGTGCTCGATCTGGGTTGCGGTGACGGGGTGCTGCTCGATCACCTGCAGCATGCCAAGGGCTGCAGTGGCTACGGCGTTGAAATTGACGACGCCCAGGTGCTGGCCTGCGCGCATCGCGGTGTCGATGTGATCCAGCAGAACATCGAGGCCGGGCTCGACATGTTTGCCGGCAGCCGTTTCGATGTGGTGGTGCTGTCGATGGCGATTCAGGCGACCCAGCATACCGAGCGCGTGCTGCGCGAGATGAGCCAGGTCGGTCTCGAGGGCATCGTGTCGTTTCCGAATTTCGGTCACTGGACCCATGCGATGTCGATCCTGCGCGGGCGCATGCCGATGTCGCGCGAGATGCCCTATCAGTGGTACGACACGCCCAACCTGCATCTGAGCACGCCGCTCGACTTCGAGGACCTGCTCGACAAGCTCGGCCTGGTCGTCACCCGCCGCGGCTATATGGCCAACGGTCAGCCGATCCACTTTTTGCCCGGATTGCGCTGCACGCAGGCGATCTATCGATTCCGCAGCCGCTGAGGTTTCGCCTTCCCATGCCCGAATCCCGCTCCATTCCTGCCACGCAGCGTTTTGCCTGGATCCTTGGCCTGTCCGGCCTGTTGCCCTTTGTGACGCAGGCGCTTTTTTCCTGGCTGTCGCCGCCGGTCGAACTGGTTGGGGTGCTGCGCTCGCAGGTTCACTATGCCGCCGCAATCCTGACCTTTCTCGGCGCGGTTCACTGGGGCGTGACCCTTGCCTCGCCGTCGATCGTCGATACCCCTGCGGCAACCCGATTGATCTGGGGCGTGACCCCGGCGCTCTTTTGCTGGATCGTGACGCTCTATCCGATCGACATGTCGCTGCCGCTGCTGTTTTTCGGCCTGCTGGCAGCACTGGTCATCGATCTGGTCCTGTATCGCGGCACGCCGGTGCCACGCTGGTTTCTGACACTTCGCATCGTGCTGAGCACCGGCGCGCTCGCCAGCGTGGGCGCGAGCTGGATTGCGATGGCGGTGCGCTTGTCGGGCGCGAAATAATCAGCACCATGTATATCCCACAACACTTTGCAATCCAGGACACAGACGTCCTTTACCGGATCATCGAAACGCATCCGCTGGGTGTGCTGGTGACCCAATCGCCCAATGGCCTGGATGCCAACCACATTCCCTTTGAACTCGACCGGGCGCGAGGGCTGCTGATCGCTCATGTGGCGCGTGCCAATCCGGTCTGGCGTGAATGCGGCGATGGCGCGCAGGTGATGGTGATTTTTCGGGGCAATGAAAGCTACATCTCGCCCAACTGGTATCCGAGCAAACACGAATTTCATCGGCAGGTGCCCACCTGGAATTACGAAGTGGTGCATGCCCATGGACGGCTGACCGTGCAGGACCAGGAGAAGTTCGTGCGCGGCGTGGTGGGCCGTCTGACGCGCACCCACGAGGCCTCGGAGCCCAAGCCCTGGAAGATGGGCGATTCTGCCCCTGAATACATCGACGGCATGCTCAAGGCCATCGTCGGGATTGAAATTTCAATTTCCCGGCTTGAAGGCAAGGCGAAGTTGAGTCAGAACCGCGAGCCTCGCGATCGACTCAACGCGGCCGACGTGCTCGCGAATCAGGGTGCAAGCGCGCTGGCCGAGGCGATGCGCTCTGCAAAGTGAGCGAAGGGCAGGGTGAGCGCACTGCGGCGGACTACTTCGGGTCCCGGCGCGAATTGAGGGACGTGCTCAGGCGGTCGCGAAGCGCCGGCGAGGCCAGCGAGTCGAGATAGCGTGACTCGATCGGGGCCACCGCGGCGCGCGCTGCGCCAAGCTCGGCCAGACTCTGCTTCATCGCGGCCAATGCCAGAGGTTCGGTGGCGACCAGATCGGCCACCGTCCGGTCGACGGCTGCACTGAGCTCATCCGGCTCGACCCGCTCGGTGAGAAAACCGATGCGCAGCATCTCGTCCGAATCGATGGTGCTGGCGGTCAGAAAGAGCCGGTTCGCGGCGGTCAGACCGAGCCGCTCGACATAGCGGCGCATGCCGCCCGGGTAATAGTGCAGACCGAACTTTGCCGCAGGCATGAACATGCGCCCGCCGGTCACGCCGATGCGCAGATCGCAGCACAGGGCCAGGTCGGTTGCGCCGCCATAGACGCCGCCATGAATCGCGGCGATCGTGGGCAGCGGCAGGGTCTCGAGCCGATCGAGAAAGGCCTCGAAGCCGCGTTCCTGCAGTCGTTCGAGAATCGCCTGCAGCGTATAGCCCGAGCTGAAACTTTTCGAGCCGTTGGAGGCGATCACCAGCACGCGGATTTCGGGTCGGGCCAGGATCTGATCGAGATAGCCCTGCATCACCGGCACGTCATCGGGGTCGATGCGGTGGTGCTGCGAGGGGCGATTCAGTCGAATGGTGGCCCGTGGGCCGTCGATGTCGAGGAGGGGGGGCGAGTCGGTGGCGTCCATCGGCAGATGATGCCGCAAAGTCGCGCCGAGCTGCGATGTCGGAGGCGATGCCGGTGGCTTCGACCGTCGTCGGCCTGATGCTAACCTCGCTGCCTCTCGGCCGGCCGATGTCGCCGGCCAAGCCTTCGCCGACCAACCAGAACGCACACCGCCATGAAAAAACTCATTCGGGGAATCGTCGAATTCCGTGAGCAGAAGCTGCCCGATTACTCGCAGCGCTTCCGCGATCTGGCTTACCAGCAGGTGCCTGATGCCCTGTTCATCACCTGCGCCGACAGCCGTGTCGTCCCGAATCTGATGGTTTCGACTGAACCGGGCGACCTCTTTACCGTGCGCAATGTCGGCAATCTCATGCCGCCTGCCGATGCGCAGGGCCACTCCGAAGGCGACCTGTCGGAGGCCAGTGCGATCGAGTACGCGGTCTCGGTGCTGAAGGTGCCCAACATCGTTGTCTGCGGACACTCCGAGTGCGGCGCGATGAAGGCGGTGCTCGGGGGCAAGGCCGACAGCCTGCCGCCCAATCTGGCGAAGTGGCTGCATCATGCCCACCCGGCGGCCGAACGGCTGGCAAGTGGCGACCGGCTCGATCCCAGCCTGAGCGAGCATGACCAGCTCTCGCAGCTCAATGTGCTGGCGCAACTCGAGCACCTGATGACCTATCAGGTGGTGCGTGACCAGGTCGAGGCCGGCACGCTCACGCTGAGCGGCTGGTGGTTTGATATCGGCTCGGGCGATGTGCTCGCCTACCGCGATGAGCATCGCGCTTTCGTGCTCATCAATCGCGACAATGCCGAGCGCTGGCATGGGCCGCTGTCTGGCCCCGAACAGGCCACTTTCATGCTAAAACCGCAGGATTCACTCTGGAGGAGACAAGACCATGGCTGAAGCATTCATCGTTGCCGCTGCGCGTACTGCCGGCGGTCGCAAGGGCGGTCGCATGTCGGGCTGGCACCCGGCCGACCTCGCCGCACAGGTTCTCGATGCACTGATTGCCCGCACCGGCATCGATCCGGCGCTGGTCGAAGACGTCATCATGGGTTGCGTCGGCCAGGCCGGCGAGCAATCGGCCAACGTGGCCCGCAACGCGGTGCTGGCCTCCAAACTGCCCGAGAGCGTGCCGGGCACCTCGGTCGACCGCCAGTGCGGCTCGTCGCAGCAGGCCCTGCAGTTTGCGGCCCAGGCAGTCATGTCGGGCACCATGGACATCGTGATTGCCGCCGGCGTCGAGAGCATGAGCCGCGTGCCGATGGGCATGCCGAGCTCGCTGCCCGCCAAGAACGGCATGGGCAGCTATATGAGCCAGGCGATTCACGATCGTTATCCCGGCCCCGATTTCAGCCAGTTCCTGGGCGCCGAGATGATGGTCAAGAAATATGGCCTGACCAAGGACCAGCTCGATGAATATGCCTTCTCGAGCCATCAGCGCGCGATTGCCGCAACCAAGTCAGGTGCGTTTGCCGACGAGATCATTCCGCTGCCGGTTCGCATGGCCGACGGTACAGTCACGACCGAGATGCATACCGTCGATGAAGGCATCCGCTTTGATGCCAGCCTGGCCGGTATCTCGGCGGTCAAGATCCTGCAGGAAGGCGGCGCGATCACCGCAGCCAACGCCAGCCAGATCTGCGACGGCTCGGCCGGCCTGCTGGTGGTCAACGAGCGTGGCCTCAAAACGCTGGGCCTGACGCCGCTGGCTCGCGTGCATCACATGACGCTGATCGGCCACGATCCGGTGATCATGCTCGAGGCACCGCTGCCTGCGACCGAACGTGCGCTCAAGAAGGCCGGCATGAAGATCGACGACATCGATCTCTTCGAGGTCAACGAGGCGTTTGCCTCGGTGCCGCTTGCCTGGCTCAAGGCCACCGGTGCCGATCGCGAGCGTCTGAATGTGAACGGCGGCGCGATCGCGCTGGGCCACCCGCTGGGCGGCTCGGGCGCCAAGCTCATGACCACGCTCATTCATGCCCTGCACAAGCGTGGTAAGCGCTATGGCCTGCAGACGATGTGCGAAGGCGGTGGACTGGCCAACGTCACCATCGTCGAGCGCCTGTAAACCCCAGCCTGACCCGAACCCGACTACCGAAGCACGGAAGACCCCGATGACCGACCTGTCAGACGCCAAGAAACTCGCTGAATATCGCATGAAGAACAAGGTCCGGTTCGTCACCGCGGCCTCGCTCTTCGACGGCCACGATGCGTCGATCAACATCATGCGGCGCATTCTGCAGAGCATGGGCTGCGAGGTGATTCATCTGGGTCACAACCGCTCGGTGAGCGAGGTGGTCGACTGTGCGCTGCAGGAAGATGTGCAGGGCATTGCGGTGTCGTCGTACCAGGGCGGTCATGTCGAGTACTTCAAGTACATGATCGACCTGCTGCGCGCCAATGGCGCAGGGCATGTGAAGGTGTTCGGTGGCGGTGGCGGCGTGATCGTGCCCCCCGAGATCCGCGAGCTGCATGCCTATGGAGTGACCCGCATCTACTCCCCGGAAGACGGGCAAAAGCTCGGGCTGGCCGGCATGATCGGCGACATGATCGCGCGCTGCGATCTCGACCTCTCGTCATACGCGCCGGCCTCGCTCGATGCGATCGTGCTGCCGCAGGGTGCCGGTGCGGGTGATGCGTCGGGGCGTGCCGACATCGCCCGCTCGCGCCGCTCGCTGGCTCAACTCATCACCGCACTCGAAAACGATACGCCGGCGGGCGGGCTCGACGCCGCTTCGTTTGCTGCGATGCGCGCCGATCTGCGCCAGCGCGCCGATCGGGTGGCCACACCTGTGCTGGGCATCACCGGCACCGGTGGTGCCGGCAAGTCGAGCCTGACCGACGAGCTGGTGCGCCGCCTGCGTCTTGATCAGGACGATGCACTTCGCATCGCGATCATTTCGGTCGACCCCACGCGACGCAAGTCGGGCGGGGCACTGCTTGGCGATCGCATTCGCATGAATGCCATCGATCATCCCAATGTGTTCATGCGCTCGCTGGCCACCCGCGATGCCGGCAGCGAGATCAGCCAGGCGTTGCCCGATGTGATCGCCGCCTGCAAGGTCTCGGGCTTTGATCTGATCGTGGTCGAGACCTCGGGCATCGGTCAGGGCGACGCCGCCATCGTGCCGCTGGTCGATGCCACGCTCTATGTGATGACCCCCGAGTTCGGTGCCGCCAGCCAGCTCGAAAAAATCGACATGCTCGATTTCGCCGATTTCGTGGCGATCAACAAGTTCGATCGCAAGGGCTCGCTCGATGCCCTGCGCGATGTCAGCAAGCAGTACCAGCGCAATCGCGAACTCTGGAGCACCGCGCCCGATCAGATGCCGGTCTTCGGCACGCAGGCCTCGCGCTTCAACGATGACGGCGTGACGGCGCTCTATCAGGGCATGCTGCCCAAGCTGGTCGCGCTCGGTCTGGCGCTGCCGCTGGGCGACAGCGCGCGTCGCGGCGATGAGGCGGCGGCTGCCGCCAAAACCGGTGGCCGACTTGCGCGGGTGGCAAACCGCCATACCAGCAATCATTCGGTGATCGTGCCGGCGGCCCGCGTGCGCTATCTCGCCGAAATTGCTGACGCGGTGCGCGGCTACAAGCAGCGGGCCCGCGCCCAGGCGCGCCTGGCCCGCGAGATCCAGCAGCTGCGCGAAACCGCGCGCATGCTGCATGACGATGATGCCCAGCGCCATGGTGCGCGCGACACGGTGGTGGCACTGGCCGAGCGGCGCGAAGCCGGGCTCGATGGCGCGGCCCGCCGCTTGCTGTCCGATTGGCCGGCGCTGCGCGAGGCCTATGCCGGCGACGAGTTTGTGGTGACCGTGCGCGATCGCGAGATCCGCACCGCGATCACCACCACCTCGCTGTCGGGCACCCGCATCCGCAAGGTGGCGCTGCCGCAATACGAAGACCACGGCGAGCTGCTCAAGTGGCTGATGCTCGAAAACGTCCCGGGGTCTTTCCCCTATACCGCCGGTGTGTTTACCTTCAAGCGCGAGGGCGAAGACCCGACCCGGATGTTTGCCGGCGAGGGCGACGCGTTTCGCACCAATCGTCGCTTCAAGCTGCTCTCCGAGGGCATGGCCGCCAAGCGGCTTTCCACTGCGTTTGACAGCGTGACCCTCTACGGCAATGACCCCGATCTGCGCCCCGATATCTACGGCAAGGTCGGCAACTCGGGTGTGTCGATCGCCACGCTCGAAGACATGAAGGTGCTCTATTCGGGCTTCGATCTGTGCAACCCGGCGACCAGCGTCAGCATGACGATCAACGGCCCGGCACCCTCGATCCTGGCGATGTTCATGAACACCGCGATCGACCAGCAGATCGACGCCTTTCGCGCCAAACACGATCGCGAACCCAACGCCGAGGAAGCGGCGAACATTCGCGCCTTCACGCTGGCCAATGTGCGCGGCACGGTGCAGGCCGACATCCTCAAGGAAGACCAGGGACAGAACACCTGCATATTCTCGACCGAGTTCAGCTTGCGGATGATGGCCGACATCGCCGAGTGGTTCACCCAGAACCAGGTGGAGAACTTCTACTCCGTGTCCATCTCGGGCTACCACATTGC
>CAIKZV010000114.1 GCA_903831925.1 uncultured Burkholderiales bacterium | reverse complement strand
TGCACGCGCAGGGGGCGAGGATCGCGCAGCAGGCCCATCAGAAGGCTTCGTTTATTGGCTTCGGTGAGTTCGCAATAGGCTGGTGCGACGCGGGCCACCGAGAGCAGCTCGGCAATCACCGCCTCATGCTTGTCCGAGCTCTGACGCAGATCGACGGTCGCCAGATGAAAGCCGAAAACCTGGACTGCACGGATCAGTGGTGCAAGGCGTGCGCCGATGATCGCCTGCGCGTGATGAGAGGCGAGCGAATCGGCGATCACCTTCAGATCGGCAAGGAAGGTTTCGGCGTCGGGGTAGGGGGCTTGCGGCGCGATCGCATGGCGAAGGGCTTCGGTGCCGGTCAGATCGTGCAGAGTCGCGGCCAGTCGGGAATACATACCGGTCAGGGCGCGCCGATAGGGCTCGTCCTGGCGGTGTTCGCTGCGATCGGGCGAGCGGTCGCACAGCGCCTTCATGTCATCCGACACGCTGGAGAGCAGTGCCGAGATCGACAGCTCTGCGCCGAGTTCGTGCAGCTCGGTCAGATAGAAGCGCAAGACGGTTTCGCTCTGGCTGCGCAAGGCGATCTGAAGCGTCTGGGCGGTGACATTGGGGTTGCCGTCGCGATCGCCACCGATCCAGTTGCCCATGCGAAAGAAACTCGCAATCTCGTGACCCGGCAGCGCCTCTTCGACGTCAGCGTACAGACGCGGTATCTGCTTCAGAAACGTCGAGCGGTAGTAGCTCAGTGCGTTTTCGATTTCATCGGCAACAGTGAGCTTGGCGTAGCGCAGCATCCGGGTTTGCCACAACTGCGTGACCCGCGCTCTGAGCAGGGCTTCGTTCGATTTGAGGTCGCGCGTGGTGTGCAGGTCGTCGCGCTGGCCGATCAGTTCGGCAATCGCACGTTCGGCATCGAGAATGCTCTTGCGCTGGACCTCGGTCGGATGCGCGGTCAATACCGGGGAAATGTAGGCAGTACGAAGCACCGCGGCGATCGCATCGGCGCGAATGCCTTTGTCGGCGAGCCGTTCGAAGGCCATCGCAAGCGAACCTTCCTGCAGATCGCCTCTGCGTTCATGCGCTTCGCGACGGCGGACATGGTGGCGGTCTTCGGCAATATTGGCCAGGTGGGAAAAGTAGCTGAAGGCGCGCACCACCGAAACCATCTGGTCGATCGTGAGGTTTTTCAGAAGACGATCGAGCGTCTTGCCCGCCGCGGTATCGCGCTTGAGGCGGTAGGAGACCGACAGTTGACGGACGCGCTCGATCAGGTCGAAGGCCTCCTGGCCTTCCTGCTCCCTGATCACATCCCCCAGCAGACGGCCGAGGAAGCGGATGTCGGAGACAAGCGCCGCATCCTTGTCGGAGGCGCTTGAAATTGAATCGCGGGAGGGTTTTTTAGGTGCGCTCTTCACTGTCGAGACCGGTTGTTTGCACAGCTATTGTGCACAATCGGCCCCGATCGAGGCCAAAGTCCTCGAGGCAAGATCCGTACCAAGACCGCTTCAGTCGGCGGCGTCGTCGCCTGTGGCCAGGGCAATCGCGCGATCCAGCGGCGAAGATTCGCTGCTAGGTCGGGCTTGACCGCTTGAGATCAGGCCAGCCAGGTCGGTGTCTTCAAACGTCAGCGTTTCTTCCGGATGGCGGCTGAAGATATACACCTTGCGCGCCGGACTGATCCAGGCAAGTTTGTAGAGGCGGAAATCGCCGTCACGGTTGATCTCGATCATCTGGCCGCGCTGAATCGAGGCGAGCGAGGCGTCGATTGGCCTGGTTGGCGCTTCGCCGCGCGAGCGCTGCGTGAACGGCACCGCGCCCTCGGGGGCGAGCGTTGCCGGCATGGCGTCGGCCCGTTTGCGAAGCGCCGAGTTCTCGATCGCTGTCGCGGGGATGGTCGCGCTGAAAGTCGGGCGCGTCTTGGCCGCGGCAATTTCCTGCGTGTGCTTGAGCATCAGGGCTTGAAAAAAGCGGTTCTGATCGACTTGCGGCATATCGGCCTGAACCAGTCCGGCGCGCAAGTCGCGGATCAGGCCGGGCAGTATTTCCGCCAGCGATCCGATGTCCTGGGCGTCTTTCGGACAGGTGCTCCAAATCAGCAATCTGGCCGTGTCGATCCCTTTTTTCCAGGCAGCCTT
>CAIKZV010000113.1 GCA_903831925.1 uncultured Burkholderiales bacterium | reverse complement strand
GGCACGGTGCTGTTCGTCGGCACCAAGCGCCAGGCACGCGAGATCATTGCCCAGGAAGCCCGTCGTGCCGGCATGCCTTATGTCGATGAGCGCTGGCTCGGCGGCATGCTGACCAACTTCAAGACGGTCAAGACCTCCATCAAGCGGCTGCGCGACATGGAAGCGGTGATGGCCGAAGGCGGCGTCGAGCGCATGTCCAAAAAAGAAGCGCTGCTGTTCAATCGCGAGATGGAAAAGCTCAGCAAGGCCATCGGCGGCATCAAGGACATGAACGGTCTGCCAGATGCCATCTTCGTGATCGATGTCGGTTATCACAAGATTGCGATTACCGAGGCGATCAAGCTCGGCGTTCCGGTGGTCGGCGTCGTGGATACCAACCATTCGCCCGACGGCATCGACTATGTCATTCCCGGCAATGACGATTCGAGCAAGGCGATCCAGCTTTATGCCGAAGGGGTGGCTGATGCCATTCTGGCAGGTCGTGCCGCAGCCCTCGAAGGCATCGTCAAGGGCGCATCCGACGAAGAGTTTGTCGAAATCGAAGCCGAAGAGGCTTGAAGGAAGGAGCATCAAGATGGCTGAAATTACCGCTTCGATGGTCAAGGAGCTGCGCGAAAAGACCGACGCTCCGATGATGGAGTGCAAGAAGGCGTTGACCGAGGCTGCCGGCGATATGGCCCGTGCCGAGGAAATCCTGCGGGTCAAACTCGGCAACAAGGCGAACAAGGCGGCATCGCGTGTGACCGCAGAAGGCATCGTCGGTGTCCACCATTCGGCTGACGGCAGCATTGCGTCCATGGTCGAACTCAACTGCGAGACCGATTTCGTCGCCAAGAACGACGATTTCCAGGCCTTCGCCCGCGCGCTGGCCGCACTGGTCTCCGAGAAGGCGCCGGTCGATGTCGATGCGCTCGCCGCGCTCGAGCTCGATGGCGTCAGTGTCGAAGAGCGTCGCAAGGCGCTCATCGGCAAGATCGGCGAAAACATCACCGTGCGCCGCTTTGTGCGGATTGCAGGTCACGGCCGGGTGTCGAGCTACATCCATGGCGGCTCGCGGATTGGTGTGCTGGTCGACGTCCAGGGTGGCGAAGAGTCACTCGGCAAAGATCTCGCGATGCAGATCGCGGCGTCCAAGCCGGTTGCCCTCGACAGCACCGGCGTGTCGGCCGAGCTGATCGAAAAGGAGCGCTCGATTGCCTCGCAAAAGGCGGCCGAATCGGGCAAGCCTGCCGAGATCATCGCCAAGATGGTCGAAGGCACGGTCCAGAAATTCCTGAAGGAAGTCACCTTGCTCGGTCAGCCTTTCGTCAAGGATGACAAGCAGACGGTCGAGCAGCTTCTCAAGGCACGCGGTGCAAAGGTGCATGCGTTCACCCTCTTCATCGTGGGTGAAGGGATCGAGAAGAAGCAGTCGGACTTTGCGGCCGAGGTGGCTGAGGCGGCAGCCGCGGCAGCACGCTGATCGGCAAGCGCGCCGACCGTGAGCCCTGAACGGTTCCGGTCTGCGCCGCGCTGCTCCGACTTCATGCCCGTGTTTGAACTGCCCTTGATTGAACTTCTCGATTGACTTCCTTAAGGCAGCCTGTTTCATATGACCATTGCCAAGCCTTATAAGCGTGTCCTGCTCAAGCTGTCCGGCGAAGCCCTGATGGGCGAAGACGCTTATGGCATCAACCGTGTCACGATCGACGGCATGGTTGCCCAGGTGGCGCAGGCTCAGGCGCTCGGTGTCGAGCTGGCAATCGTGATCGGCGGGGGAAATATTTTTCGCGGCGTCGCGCCGGGTGCCTCCGGCATGGACCGAGCCACCGCCGACTACATGGGCATGATGGCCACCGTGATGAATGCGCTGGCATTGCAGGATGCGATGCGCAGTGCCGGTCTGACGGCCCGGGTACAGTCGGCCCTCAAGATCGAGCAGGTGGTCGAGCCCTATATTCGCCCGAAGGCCTTGCGATATCTCGAAGAGGGCAAGGTCGTGATTTTTGCTGCCGGCACTGGCAACCCGTTTTTCACGACCGACACCGCGGCCGCTTTGCGGGGTGCCGAAATCGGCGCCGAGGTTGTTCTCAAGGCGACGAAGGTCGACGGCGTCTACAGCGCCGATCCGATGAAGGATCCGACCGCAACGCGCTACCAGTCGATTTCTTTCGATGAGGCGATCGGGCGCGACCTCAAGGTGATGGATGCCACCGCCTTCGCCCTGTGTCGCGACCAGAAACTACCGATCAGGGTCTTCTCGATCTTCAAGCAGGGCGCGTTAAAGCGCGTGCTGCTCGGTGAGGACGAGGGCACGCTGGTCCATGTCTGATTCCGGAGTCTGAGCCACATGGTCGCTACCATTCCCGAAATCCGCTCGCAAGCCGAGCAAAAGATGCTCAAGTCGCTTGAGGCGCTCAAGACCAGCCTGGCCAAGGTCCGAACGGGTCGCGCCCATGCCGGTCTGCTCGATCATGTTCAGGTCGACTACTACGGCAGCATGGTGCCGATCAGTCAGGTGGCCAATGTCACCCTGGTCGACGCGCGCACTATTGGCGTTTCGCCCTGGGAAAAGAAGATGGCCCAGGCGATCGACAAGGCGATTCGCGAATCTGACCTCGGTCTCAATCCCTCCATGACCGGCGAACTGATCCGGGTTCCGATGCCGCCCTTGTCGGAGGAGCGCCGCAAGGAGATGGCCAAGCTGGTTCGCACTGAGGGCGAAGACGCCAAGGTGGCGGTCCGCAATCTGCGCCGCGATGCCAACAGCCATCTCAAGGATCTGCTCAAGGCCAAGGCCGTCTCCGAGGATGAGGAGCGTCGCGCTCAGGACGACGTCCAGAAACTGACCGACCGATTCATCGTCGAAATCGACAAGCTGCTCCAGGCCAAGGAGCAGGAGATCATGACGGTCTGAGTTCTGCGCTGGCCGCTCAGGCGGTTTGTGCGATCCCCCGCTGATGACCCATACCAGTTCAACTGACAAAATTCCGGACTCCCCCGGAATACCGCGCCATGTCGCCATCATCATGGATGGCAATGGCCGCTGGGCGGCTGCCCGGCACATGCCGCGAGTTGCCGGTCATTCGAAAGGCGTCGATGCGGTGCGTGCGACCGTTCAGGCCTGCGTCGATCAGGGGGTCGAATACCTCACGCTGTTTGCCTTCAGCTCCGAGAACTGGCGTCGTCCCGCCGACGAAGTGTCGCTGCTGATGCGACTGTTCATCATGGTGCTCGAGCGCGAGGTCACACAGATGCGCGCCAATGGCATCCGTTTGCGGGTGGTGGGCGACATCAGTGCCTTCGAGCCGGCATTGCGAAAACTCATCGATGAGTCGCAGGCCCGCACGGCGAGCAATCACAAGATGACGCTGACGATCTGCGCCAATTACGGCGGCCGATGGGATGTGCTGCAGGCCACACGCGCCATGCTCGATGCCCGCCCCGACCTGGCTGGCGCAGGCGTGCCGATCACCGAGGCCGATCTCGCGCCCTATCTCGCCATGAGTTATGCGCCCGAACCCGACCTGTTCATCCGCACCGGTGGCGAGCAGCGCAT
>CAIKZV010000112.1 GCA_903831925.1 uncultured Burkholderiales bacterium | reverse complement strand
TGCTGCGCCCAGCGGGTCAGCGCCTCGCCGATGCGGGGCATCAGCTCATCGGCTTCTTCGATAAAGACCGGACCGAGATCGGGATCAAGTTCGTCATCAAGCGCGACGACCTGATCCGCATCACCTTCCTCGAGGACTGCCTCGCCATCGAGTTCGAGACCCTCCTCGAAGGCCATCATGCCGGCAGCGGCTTCAGGCACCGAGACCGCTTCATCGCTGGACCAGCGACGTGCGAGATCGGCCGCGCGCTCATTCATGCGATCGTCGGTCGCAGGCTCCTGGCCGGCAGCAAACTGATGCAGCGCACCGGTCAGACGATCGAGAACAAAACCGTAATCATCGAGGTCGAGCTTCGAGACCGACCGCCCGGCAATCGACTGGGCGGCAAGAAAACGCTCGAGCGCCTCGGCGCAGCTGCGCACCGAGAGCAGGCCCACAATGCGGCAGATGCCCGCCAGCGAATGCGCCGCGCGCACCGCGTCTTCGGAGGCCGGCATCGACGGCATCGAGACCCAGGTCTGCCGCGTGAGGCCAAGCTTGGCCAGCAGATCGTCGGCTTCGTTGAGGAAAATTCGAAACAGCGATCCGCTGAGCATGCGCTCACCGACTCGGACCTGCGAATCGTCACTGATTTCGGTGCTGGCTTCGGAGACTTCGTCGCCGACCGGCTCATGACCTTCAAGCGTGATCATGTCGAAGGCCATCGGCAACTCGTTGCCCTCATCGGCAAGCTCGATCGATCCGAAGTCGACCGGCAGTTCGATCATTTCGGATGTCGTTGCCGGCATCTCGAAGGCGGTCACATCCAACGCACTCGCATCGGCGACTGCCTTGATCGATGAGGCGCGCGCAATCAGGGCTCGCGCATCAATGCTCGCCCGCGGGTCTTGAACCAGCAGGGCAATCCAGTCGGCAAAGAGCCGGTGGGCATCGCCCACGAGATTGAGCAGCGGATGCGTTGCCGGATGCTCACCCGACAGCCAGTCATTGAGCACCTGCTCGATCGCCCAGGCTGCCTCGCCGAGCGCATCGAGCCCGACCATCCGGCTCGACCCCTTGAGGGTGTGAAAGCCGCGGCGCAGCGTGGTCATCGCCTCCGAATCGGCCGGTGCGCGCTCGCAGACCGCACGATTGGCATCGATCGCCTCAAGCACCTCGCCGGCTTCCTCAAGGAAGATCGACATCAGCTCGCCATCAACGTCGGCCGGGATCGGCTTGGCCTCGACAGCCGGTGCATCGATGAAGATCGGGGCCGCCATGATCTCCAGGGGAAGATCGGCGGCCGTACCAGCGGTTTCGATAACGATCGCGGACAACTCATCCGGATCGGCAACAAACTCGATCGCATCAGAGAGCATCGGAATCGATGACTCATCAGTCGTCGGAACAATCGGCGCAGTGAGGTCGATCGGCTCAGCCATCTCGATCGACGCCGGCGTCTTCTCGACAGGCACCTCGAGATCGAACGACTGCGAACCCGGTTTGCTCAGCCTCGCAATAAAGCCGCGCTCATCGTGCGCAAACCGGAACCCGCCTCGATGACGATCAGCATCGCGCAGCGATTCGGCAAAGAAACCGAGCGCACCCAGGTTGGCGGCCACCTGCTCGCAATCGGCCTGCGACGGCGCTTCGGCCGCATCAAGGAAGGCTGCGATACGGCCGGCGACCGAATCGGCACCGCTGGCGGCCTCGTCGTGTCCGAGCAGGCGAAAGGCACCGCTGACCTGTCCCAGCAGCGTGCCGAGCGTCAGCAAGTCGGCCCGAGCTGCGGGATCCCTGAAAAATGCATCAAGCACCCGCTCGCAGGCGCGAAGATTGATCTGCAACTCGCCCACAAAGGCCTGCAGCGTGAGACGCGTCTGCGCGGCACGCGAGAGCTCGGCCAGCCACTCGGGCATCGGCTCGGCGTCGCCCTCCTGGCGCTCGCACAGGGCATCTAGCCGTGCAGCCAGCTCAGCCGCGCGCCGGTCATACTGATCGACCTCCGACGGGCCGCGCTCAAGGGCCTGCTCGATAAAGAGCAATGCAGTGGCGAGTTCGAGTGACAGCAGCTCAGCCAGATTGCTGGAACTGGCAGCCAGCACCCGACGCAGTCCGCCGATGGTGGCGGCCAGACGCTTGAGGCCGCCCCAGGGCAGTCGCGCCATGGCGGTGTCGAGCTGCTGGGCCGCGCTCGCGAATGCAGGCAGATCGGCAGCACTGCCCCGGGCGAATTTCTCCCAGGCGTTCTTGGCCTGAACGGTCGCCTCACGGGCGGCACGCAGGCCGCGGTTGTCGACCAGACCGTAGTGCATCCGCTCGAGATCGGGCGGAATGGCGTCGAACAAACCAAACATCTGTTTGACTTCGTCGACCTTTTCTGAACCCGTACCGGCTGCGGCAAGCTGGAACAGCAATTCGCGAATCACCCGGTCGGGCACCGCAATGCCGACCTCGTGAGCACGCTTGACCTGCTGGTGAATCCGGGTGACTTCGCGCTTGGCGACCAGATCGACCGGCATCACCTTGACCCGAAGCCCATCCAGAAACGCCACCGACAGCCACCAGAAGGTGCGCAGCGCCGACGTCGGGTTGGCGTGAAGCAGGCGTTCGACTGCCCTGCGCATCTCGCCGATTGCATTCGAATCGGCCTGATCACGCAAAAAGCCGAGCATGCCGCGCTCGAACGAGGAGCGAACGGTCGCGATATCGCGGCTCGCGGTGTCGTCACTGCCCAGACGCGGCGCCCGCAGGCTCAGATCGGGGAAAAAGAGGTCAACAGGCTCGACCCGCTCGACGCCACGCAAGGCCACCATGTCGCGATAGTTGGCAAAGAGCTTGAGCGGGGAGTCGCCCGAGCCCATGGCAACGCTTTCGAGGTATTCGCAGACCGCGGCAAACGCGCGGACCAGCACACCCTGGAATTCGGGTGACATTGCCAGCTCGCCGCGCTCGGACAATGCGAGCAGATGCTCTGCCTCCATCGTCACCACCCGCACGCCTTCGAGATCGACAAACTGCAGCGCGCCGCTGGCCTGATGCACGAGGGTGCGGGCCAGCACGGTCTGCGACCGGTTGTCGTCGCTCTGCGAAAGCTGCGCCTCGATGGCGGCCTGCGCCCGCGAAAGCGATTCGCGAATTTCGCCCAGACACCATGACAAGGCGGTCAGATCAGGAGACTCGATGCTCATTACGACACCCTGAAACGGGAGACCGAGCTCTTCAGCTCACGCGCGAGCTCGGCAAGTTGAACAATGGACCCTGTGGTCTGCTGCGTGCCGTCACTGGTCTGCTCGGTCACCAGCAAGATGCGCTGGATGCTCTGGGCAACCGTTCCGGCAGACACCGCCTGGCTCTGGGTCGTGCGGGCAATGCCGTCGATCAGTTCGGCGAGCTGGCGCGACACACGCCCGATCTCGCCCAGCGCATTGCCGGCGTCGTCAGACAGTCGCGTACCCAGTACGACACCCTGGGTGCTGCGCTCCATCGCGGCGACCGCGTCCTGGGTATCGAGCTGGATCGTGCGGATCAGGCCCGAAATCTGGCGCGTCGCCTCGGCACCGCGCTCGGCCAGCCGCTGCACTTCTTCGGCGACCATCGTGAAGCCTCGACCCGCTTCGCCGGCAGACGCCGCCTGGATCGCTGCATTGAGGGCCAGCACATTGGTCTGCTCGGTGAGATCGGAAATCAGTTCGACGATCTCGCCGATCTCCTGCGAGGACTCGCCCAGTCGCTTGATGCGCTTGGCGGTCTCCTGGATATGGTCACGGATCCCGTTCATTCCCGAGATCGATTTGTCGACCGCCTGACGCCCCTGCTCGGCGGCACCCAGCGCCTGACGGGCAACCTGTGCCGACTCGGAGGCGCTTTCGGACACAACACTGATCTGCGAGGCCATCCGCAGCACCGATTCGCCGGTATCGCGGATCTCGCGGGTCTGCTTCTCGGTGGCCTTTTGCAGACCGCCAGAAATCGCTGCTGCGCTGGCCGATGCATCGGCCACCAGCTCGGCAGTGATGTTGATGCGGGCCACCAGACTGCGCAATTCTTCGACGGTGTAATTGACCGAGTCGGCAATCGCACCAGTGATGTCTTCCGAGACGGTGGCCTGCACGGTCAGGTCACCGTCGGCAACCTCCTGCAGCTCGTTCATGAGCCTGAGAATGGCGCTCTGATTCTGGTCGTTGGTTCTGCGGGCATCGCGTTGCATGGCCTCGGCCAGCGTACGCTGCGCATCGGCTTCGACAATCTGGCGCTGCACATCCCGCTGGCGCAGCAGATACAGACCAAAGCCGGAGAGCGCGGCCACCAGCAAGGCGGCTGCAGTCGCCAGGTCGGTCAGCGACACACCGTCGTCGGCGCTCAAGAGTTTCGATTGCAGGGTGAGAAGTTGGGTGCGCAGCGATTCGCTGTCGGCGCCGATTCGCTGGGCGGCTTCAGAGGCCTTGCGCAAGGTCGGCACGCCGGCGCTCACCATGCCGATCGGCGCTTCAATCGCCGCATAGGCCTGCGACACCGAACCGATTTGCTTGCGCAGATCGGCTTCCCGGCCCGGCGCCAGTCGCAGCGAATCATTGCCCGATGCCAGCGCCTGCACCGCGGCACCCAATCGTGGTGTCAAGGCCTGCAGGGACTCGGCCGAGGCCGTTCTGGCGGCCGAGGCCGGCGTACCAAGCTGCGCGAACTGGCGCATCAGTCGCTCATTGAGGACGCCCAGGCGCGCAATGCCCGCAACATCGGCGGCGGATGCACCCGATGCCGACGCCAACTGCACCAGCTGATCGATCTGGTCGGCCAGTGCCGGCGCATCGGCCAGCACCTTTTTCGCGGCGGCGGCGGTGGCGGCCAGCGCAGGGGCGTCTGTCTGAATCGTCGTCGCGGCCGCATCGGTCAGTGTCCACAGGGCACTGACGGCAGTCAGCGCCGGTGCCAGGGACTCCGACAAGGGCTTGACGCGACGCTCATCGATCACGCCTCCGGACTGCAGCAGATTGACAGCCAGGGCGAGACTGACACGGCTGTCGGCAAAATCACCTGCTGCCTTTGCGTCACCGCTGATCACCAGCGGCGCGGTGCGGGCGAGTCGCTGCGAGTGCATCAGCGAATCACCAACGATACGGGTCTGCTCGGCCAGCATCGAGGCCCGACGGGCATCGAGCAGATTGAAGATCATCGCGAGCAGGAGCGCGCCGGCGATCACGGCCATCAGCGCATGCATCTGCCGACGCAAGGGCAGACGGTCGAGGAAGGGAATGGAAAACTTTCGGCGAGCGGCGGCGGGCGAGGCCGCGACAGGCGCCGCGGCGGCACCGCCTCCAAGCGCCATCAAGGGGCGACGAAATTTGAAATCGATTCGCATGGTGGGTCGCTTCTCTGGCGCGGGCTCAGCGCCCGACCAGCAGAAAGTCGCTTCCCGCGGCCAACTTGGCGAGATCGAGCTCGTACCAGCGATTGCCATCGGCATCGAGCAGTGCATTGCCGACCCACTCGGGTTGCCCTGCGCTGCCGAAGGGCGCAAAGGCGCTGTCGGTGTCGTCGCTTCGCATCGAGGACACGTTACGCAGGCCCATCATGCGGGTGACCATGATCGAGGCATTGAAGTTCAGCCGCGAGGCCAGCGCCAGCAGGCGCGCGTCCTTGCCGCCGTCGGTGCGCCCCAGGCGGGCATAGGCCTGCAGATCGACCACGGTATAGAGCGCGCCGCGCAGATTCACCAGACCCAGCAGCCATTCGCGGGTCAGCGGCACCCGGGCAATCGAATCGGGCACCGGAACGATTTCGCCGGCCTCCGACAGATCGACCAGCCAGCGCTGATCACCGATCATGAGTCCGAGCCGGGCCGCGGTATCGACCTGGGGGCTGGCATCGGCGGCCGGCTCAAGCGGCGGCAAAGAGATCACCTGATCTTCCTGATCAAACATGCCTCGCATCCTTTCAATGAACCAGTTCCGCGATCTTTGCCAGCAATTCCTTGGCATCGACCGGCTTGGTCACGTAATCACGGGCACCCTGACGCAGGCCCCAGATCCGGTCGGTCTCGGTCGACTTGCTGGTGCACAGAATCACCGGAATCGACTGGGTCGCCGGATCGCGGTTGAGCGCCCGCGTAATCTGAAAACCACTTGAGCCCGGCATCACGACGTCCATGACGACCAGCGACGGTCGCTCGAGCTTGATCTTGGCCAGGGCATCGTCGCCGTTCTCAGCGGTGAGCACCTCGTAGCCGCTGCGCGTAAGCAGGTCGGTGAGGAAGAAACGCTCGGTCGGCGAATCGTCGACCACGAGAATGATCTTCTGGGCCACCATCGTCACCATCGTCGTCAGGCTCCGATCGTGCGGCGCGCGTGCTGCGCAACACACTTGAGCAGGCTGTCTTTCGTAAAGGGCTTGGTGAGGTACTCCTCGCAGCCCACCATCCGACCGCGGGCGCGGTCGAAAAGGCCGTCCTTGCTCGAGAGCATCACCACCGGGGTGGCGTGCAGCCGGGGGCTTTTCTTGATGAGCGCGCAGGTCTGATAGCCATCGAGGCGCGGCATCAGCACATCGCAGAACACCAGATCGGGGGCATGGTCGGAGACCTTGGCCAACGCATCGAAACCATCTTCGGCGACGATGACCTCGCAGCCCGCCTGCTTCAGAAAAATTTCGGCGCTGCGCCGGATCGTGTTGCTGTCATCGATGACCATCACTTTGAGGCCGGCGATCGAATCTGTTGCACTCATCTTTATCCTCGCAGCCCCTCATGCTCATGGCGTGCTCACAATTCGACCAGTTCGAAGTCTTCCTTGCGGGCGCCGCACTCGGGGCAGGTCCAGTTCATCGGCACGTCTTCCCAACGTGTGCCAGGTGCGATTCCTTCATCGGGCAGGCCCGCAGCTTCGTCATAAATCCAGCCGCAGATCAGGCACATGAAGGTCCGTGTCGTCGATTGATCACTCATCGTTGTTCCACCGTTGTCCATTAGAGTAGGAAGCCGGGGATGTTACCTTCCTGCGCCGATGAGCCTCTTGGAAACCCCGACGGGCGGCTTGACTGCATCCGGCGCGCCACACTGCCTGCTGAAACACCGACAACCATCTGACGGGAATCCGATGAAGCCCATCCTGCGCGGCCTGTACGCCCTCACCCCCGACGACACCGACCTGGTGCGTCTCACGCGCCTGGTGAGCCTGGCGCTTGAAGGCGGCGTCGACGCGCTGCAGTTTCGGGTCAAGGGCGGCACACCCCCCGAGCGTCGGGAACTGGCCATCGCCGTCAAACGTCTGACCGATGCCGCGGCTGTGCCGCTGATCGTCAATGACGAGGTCGAGCTCGCCTGCGAGATCGATGCCGCCGGTGTCCATATCGGTCGCGACGACGGCGATCCGCGGCAGGTGCGCGCGCGCATCGGCGCGCATCGATTGCTGGGTGTGAGCTGCTACAACGATCTCGAGCGCGCCCGTTCGATGATCGGCATTGCCGACCATGTCGGATTCGGCGCGGTGTTTGCGTCGCCGACGAAACCGCAGGCAGTTCACGCTCCGCTGTCGCTCTTTGCGCAAGCGCGGGCCCTTGGTCTGTCAACAGTAGCGATCGGTGGCATCGACCGCACGAATGCAGCGCGGCCAATCGCGGCAGGCGCTCAAGCCGTTGCAGTGATCAGCGATATTTTTGCAGCAGACGATCCGGCGCAGGCGACAGCGCAGCTACGCGCGATCGTGCATCAGGCGCTTGCGACTACCAGGGCTTGAGTGGCAGGACTTTCAATACCCGACCGTCTGCCTGACTGACCAGCACCGCACCATCAGCGGCCGGCCCGCGCATCGGAAAATAGCGCAGCGCCGATTCGTTCAAACCGCTGGCCGCCACCGCAGCATCGATGTCAGCGCCACTGGACGGATTGAGCGAGCGCAGCTTGGACACCGGCAATGCACGGGTCAACGCTTCGCGTACCTGAGAGTCGTAGTCGGCATAAAAGCGCGGATGGTGCTGCATGTCGCGCCCGGTCTCGAGCGCCTCCATCATGATCTGCTGTCGCTCGCTGGCCGAGTCGGGCATGCGAATCGACACCCAGGTGGGGCCGCTGATGCGCGATTGCGCAAAGCGATTGTCTTTTGCGGCGGCCAGATCGGGCGGCGTGATATCGGCGGGCGAGACAATCTCGAAGCGATCCTTCACCAGCACGACGAAGGCAGGTCGGCCCTGGTGGAGGGTGTACAGCCCATAAGCCAGCGCCGCGAGCTGCAGGGCGGCAATCGTGGCCAGATCCCAGGCCAGACGCTTCTTGCGACGATCAAAGACGATGAGCGTGAAGATCGGCCCGAGCACGACATCGACGCCCAGCATGATCAGCAGGATCGATCCGACGCCAAGCAATTGGGGCAGTGGTTGCGGATACCAGGTGAGCAGCACCAGGGCGAGCACCGCAGCCGCGAGCAAGGCCGACAAGGAAAGGTGGATGCCGGCGGCGCGCAGCCGCTGGGCCATGCTCGAAGCAGGCACTGGTCGGTCAGAGGCCTCGCGAGCGGGCGCGGGCAACGGGCCAGAGCCGGAGCCGGGGCCGGGTGTGGGTACGGGCGAGGAAGCAGTGGCGCGAAACATGGATCAATGCAGGGTAAGACGGGATGTCGAAATTATCGGCAGCCTGCGGCGCGGTTGAATGACGATCCGACGCAAGGCCGATGTCGGGGAACAAGATGCGCCATCGTCATGCCAGCTGTGACGCGTGAGAGACGAGGTGTGCAACAAGGGCGGTCAGCGGCATTCGGCCGGACGGTACTTGACGGCGAGAAGGCCCGCGTCGCAGGTCCATGTGAGTGGGCCCGGCGGAATCGTTCCGGGTGTAATCGGAAGACCCGCGGACCATGGGACCAGAATCACCCCGTTCGAGCCGGCTGGCGCCACCTTGGTCGAGTAGGAAATGAGGATGGCCCCGGCAGTGTCAGAAATCGTGAGGCTTAGGACATTAGCCGTTGCGCCGGTTGCGGCGTTCGTGATCGGCGTATAGCCAGCCGACAGCAGCGTCCCGTTCGCAGCATTTTCGGCAACCGTCACTTTCGCGGCTTGCGCAAGCATCAGGCCTTCAACCACCCGAGCACGGATGGTGTAGTCCTGATAGGCCGGGATTGCTGCCGCGGCCAGGATGCCGATGATCGCCACCACGATCATCAACTCGATCAGGGTGAAGCCTTGCTGGATGACTTTGTTTCTCATGATGGTTGTCCTCAACATCGACAAAAGGCCATCCGGTGTCGCTCATCGACATTCGGCAGGACGGTACTTGGCGGCCAGCGTGCCGCCGGTGCAGGACCAGGCGATCGCATTACCCACGGGCGGCGTGCCGGCGGCAATCGCAGCGCCATTCGACGTCGGGGTAAAAGTGATTGTGTTCGATCCTGCCGTAGCCACCCGTGTCGTGAAGGTCACGGTAATGACTCCGGTCAGGGGTGCAACCGACAGAAGGCTCACGTTGTTGTCTGCCGCAGGCACAAGCAGTCCAGTGCTCAAGTCTGACTGGGCGGTGGCTGCATTTTCGGTGACCAGAGTCTTGGCAGCCGCTGCCAACAGCAGGCCTTCAGATACCCGTGCCCGCACGGTGTAATCCTGATACGCCGGGATCGCGACTGCAGCCAGAATGCCGATGATCGCCACGACGATCATCAGTTCGATCAGCGAAAAACCGCGTTGCCTAATTGTTGTCATCTTCACGTTCGGTCTCGAAGAGAAACAGCACTCAATCACTTTCGCAATCCCAGAAGCGAAATCATCCACCGGAAAATTTATTTTCCGGTGGAGATGTCCCCGAAATGCGAACCCTTTTCGGCTTGGTCAGCGATCAGCGGCACTCAGCCGGGCGATACTTGGTCACCAGCGTACCGGTGTTGCAGGTCCATGCAATCGCACCAGGCGGTACCGTGCCGCCAGTCAGCGCTGCGCCGTTGGAGGTCGGAACCATGATCACAGTGTTGGCACCTGCCGCTGCCACCTTGGTGGTGTAGGTGATCGTGATCTGACCAGTGCCGTCAGCGACGGCAAGCGACGTGACGTTGTTTGTCGCAGTCGGGCTGGTAAAGCCGGTCGACAGCAGTGTCACGCCGCTGGCAGCGTTTTCTGCAACCGTTACCTTCGCCGAACTCGCCAGCCGCAGCCCCTCGGTCACTCGGGCACGGACGGTGTAATCCTGATAAGCCGGGATAGCGACTGCAGCCAGGATGCCGATGATCGCCACGACGATCATGAGTTCGATCAGCGTGAAACCATTCTGTTTTGTATTTTTCATACTGGATCACCTTTGATATCTGAAGCGTTGGCTGTCCAAGCCTGACTGGCGATGAAGGTCGAGCGGAGAGAATCGATCAGGGGCGAGCAGCTTTTGCCACCCGCCCCTGTCAAGCCCGTAAGAGGCTGATCCTCAGATCGTCAAGCCAATATCAGCGGCACTCGGCCGGGCGATACTTGGCAGCCAGCGTGCCGGTGGTGCAGCCCCAGGCAATCGCGCTCGGCGGAACCGTGCCGCCAACCAGCGCTGCGCCGCCCGAAGTCGGGACCATGATCACGGTGTTGGCACCTGCTGCTGCAACCTTGGTGGTGTAAGTGATCGTGATCTGACCGCTGGCGTCAGCAATGGCAAGTGACGAGACGTTGCTGGTCGCAGCCGGGGTGGTGTAGCCAGTCGACAGCAGGGTCACGCCGCTGGCAGCGTTTTCTGCAACCGTTACTTTGGCGGCGCCGGCCAGACCCAGACCCTCCGTCACCCGTGCACGAACCGTGTAGTCCTGATACGCCGGGATCGCCACTGCGGCAAGAATGCCGATGATCGCAACCACGATCATCAACTCGATAAGGGTGAAACCTTTTTGAACTTGCTTGATCATTTGAATCTCCAGGAAGTCGAGGATGAGCCATCAGGCTTTAACGACCGTCGCGACCACCGCGGCGGATGCCTGATACATAGCCGGTTTCGTGCCAGCGTGACCTTGTTCACTCAAACCCCGGCTTGCGCAGATGAACGGCATGCAAGGCTGAATCAGTGGCTGACGCGGGTGACACAGAAAAACCCGGGTGACGATTTCTGTCAGC
>CAIKZV010000111.1 GCA_903831925.1 uncultured Burkholderiales bacterium | reverse complement strand
CGGCCGCTCGGTGCTGGTCGTGGGCATGTGTGAGTCCGGGCTGGCCATGGCCCGGTGGGCAAGCCTGTGAGGTGCACAGGTGACTGTCGCCGACAGCCGCGATGCTCCGCCGCAGCTGGCAAACCTGACAAGCGCCAGCCCCGACGCCCGATTCATCGGTGGCACACTGGCGCCCTCGTTGGTCGAGGGCGCGACGCTTGTGGCCTGGAGTCAGGGTCTGTCGCCGACCATGGGTGCGGCCGCGGCGCTTCATGAGGCCGCCCGCGCCGCCGGCATCCCGATCTGGGGCGAACTCGAATTCTTCGCGCGCGAGATTGCCCGACTGCGCGCCGCAGGCGATCTGGCCAAGGTGATTGCGATCACCGGCACCAATGGCAAGACCACCACGACCCAGCTGGTCGGCCATCTTTGCCGGCAAGCCGGCCGCACGGTGGCGGTCGCCGGCAATATCAGCCCGGCGGCGCTCGATGCGCTGCGCGAGGCGATCGAAGCCCGCGAGCTGCCGCAGGTCTGGGTGCTCGAGCTGGCCAGCTATCAGCTGGCACTGGCCGACAGTTTCGTGCCTGATTGCGCAACCGTCCTGAACCTGACGCAGGACCATCTCGACTGGCATCCCGATCTGGCCGACTACCTGGCCGCCAAGCAGCGCATCTATGCCGCTGGCAGCGTGTGGGTCTTCAACCGCGACGATCCGCTGACCGCACCGGGCGCAACGCTGAATGCACCGGTGGCCGTGCCGAAACCCGCCATGACCAAGGCGGCGGCTGCGGCAGCCGCGAAGGCAGCGGCCGCAGCGCCGGTGCAGCCGCGCGTGTCCTTTGGCCTGGATGCGCCGCGACTGGCCGGCGATCTCGGACTGGTGCACGAGGGCGGCCTGGGCTGGCTGGCCGAAGCGGTCGAAGACGATGCGCCGCCCAGCCGGCGACGGCGCGACGCCGATGTGCCGGTGCGCGTGCGGCGATTGATGCCGGCCGACGCCCTGCGCATTCGCGGCGCCCACAATCAGGCCAATGCACTGGCGGCGATTGCGCTCGCGCGGGCTGCCGGTATTCCGATGGCCGCGATGCTGCACGGTCTGCGCAGCTATGCCGGCGAGCCGCACCGCTGCGAGCCGGTCCTGATGCACAAGGACATCGAATGGTTCGATGACAGCAAGGGCACGAATGTCGGCGCCTCGGTGGCCGCGCTGGTCGGCATCGGCAAGCCCTGCGTGCTGATCGCAGGCGGTGATGGCAAGGGCCAGGACTTTGCGCCGCTTGCCGATGCGGTATCGCACCACGCCGCGGCGGTCCTGCTGATCGGGCGCGATGCGCCCCTGATCCGGCAGGCGCTCGCCGACACCGGCGTCCTGATCGAGGACTGCGCCAGCCTCGAGCAGGCGGTCGAACGGGCCGGGGCGCTGGCGCAACCTGGACAGGCGGTGCTGCTGTCGCCGGCCTGCGCGAGTTTCGACATGTTCCGCAACTACGGCCATCGTGCGCAGGTCTTTGTCGATGCCGTCCATCGCCTCGCGCAGGCCGAGGGCCAGCCATGCTGAGCCTCGATTTCGGCCGCACCGCGACCGCTGGCGACCCGCGTCGGCCCGGGCGGGCGGCGACGCGTCCGATCGGTCGCGGCAGTTCGGTCTCGTCGCTGCGCGACTACGATTTGCCGCTGCTCTGGGCGGTACTGGTGCTGATGCTCTTCGGTCTGGTGATGGTCTATTCGGCCTCGATTGCGCTGCCCGATTCGGCTCGTTTCTCGAGCCTGCGGACCACGCATCACCTGATGCGGCACAGCTTCTCGGTCTGTGTCGGACTCACCTGCGGTCTGATTGCGTTTGCGATTCCGATCCAGCGCTGGCAACGTGCGTCGCCCTGGCTCTTCGGGCTCGGACTGATCCTGCTGGCACTGGTGCTGGTGCCCGGGATCGGCAAGGTGGTGCTCGGTGCCCGACGCTGGATCTCGCTCGGCTTCATCAATCTGCAGCCTTCCGAGCTGATGAAGCTGTTCGTCGTGCTTTATGCCGCCGACTACGCGGTGCGCAAGCAGGATGCGATGCGCAGCTTTCGCCGCGGCTTCGCCCCGATGGCGGTCTGCATGGCGCTCATCGGGCTGCTGCTGCTGCTCGAGCCCGACCTGGGTGCCTTCATCGTGATCGTTGCGGTTGCAATGGGCCTGCTGTTTCTGGGCGGTGTGAAGGTCAGGCTCTTTGCCGGTCTGTCGCTCACCATGGTCATGACTTTCCTTGCACTGATCTGGGCGTCGCCCTGGCGGCGCGAGCGCATCTTTGCCTATCTTGATCCCTTCGACGAGAAGAACGCGCTCGGAAAGGGCTATCAGCTGTCGCACTCGCTGATTGCCTTCGGTCGCGGCGAATGGTTCGGTGTGGGGCTCGGCGCCAGCGTCGAGAAGTGGCATTACCTGCCCGAGGCACATACCGACTTCCTGCTGGCGGTGATCGGCGAGGAACTCGGCCTGCTCGGGGTCCTGACGACGGTCGTGCTGTTTTTCTGGATCGTGCGCCGCTGCGTCGAGATCGGCCGTCAGGCGATTGCGCTCGAGCGCTTTTTTGCCGGCCTGACCGCGCAGGGCATCGGACTGTGGCTCGGGGTGCAGGCCTTCATCAACATGGGCGTGAACCTCGGGCTGCTGCCGACCAAGGGCCTGACGCTGCCGCTGATGAGCTATGGCGGCTCCGGGATCCTGGTCAATTGCGTCGCGGTGGCACTGGTCCTGCGAATCGATTTCGAGAGCCGTCGCATGATGCGGGGGAGTGCAACATGAGCCGCACGATCCTGATCATGGCGGGTGGCACCGGCGGACACGTCTTTCCCGGTCTCGCGGTGGCCGACGTCATGCGTGAGCGCGCCTGGAAGGTGGTGTGGCTCGGCAATCCCGGTGGCATGGAGGCCACGCTGGTGCCGCGCCACGATATCCCGATGCAGTGGGTGCGCTTCGGCGGTCTGCGCGGCAAGGGCTGGCTGACCCGGCTGATGCTGCCGATCAACCTGACCCGGGCCTGCTGGCAGAGCCTGGCCGCACTGCGAGCGGTGCGCCCGTCGGTGGTGCTGGGCATGGGTGGCTATGTCGCGTTTCCCGGCGGGCTGATGGCTGCGCTCACCCGCACGCCGCTGGCGATTCATGAGCAGAACTCGGTCGCCGGGCTGACCAACCGGGTGCTCGCCAAGCTGGCTGATCGCGTGCTGGTGGCCTTCCCGGATGCGCTGGCAGGCGGCCTGTGGAGCGGCAATCCGGTGCGCCGCGAGTTGGCTGCGCTGCCCGATCCGGCGCTGCGCTACGCGGATCGCACCGGCCCCTTGCGGCTGCTGGTGGTCGGCGGCAGCCTCGGTGCCCAGGCGCTCAACGAGGTGGTGCCGCGCGCACTGGCGCTGCTTGCGCCGCAGCTCAGACCGCAGGTCACGCATCAGAGCGGCCAGCGCCATATCGAGGCCTTGCAGCGTGCCTATCAGGAGGCCGGTGTGTCGGCGCAGACCGTCGGCTTCATTGACGACATGGCTGCCGCTTACGCGCAGGCCGATCTGGTGATCTGCCGGGCAGGCGCCATGACCGTGGCCGAGGTCGCCGCCGCCGGCGTGGCCAGCCTCATGATTCCTTATCCCCATGCGGTTGATGATCACCAGACCGCCAACGCCCGCTTCCTGTCTGATCGCGACGCGGCCCTGCTGATTCCACAGTCGCAACTCGCGGCACAGGGGCTGGCCGATCTGCTGGCCGGCCTCGATCGACAGCGGCTGCTTGTCATTGCACAAAACGCCCGCGCGCTGGCGCGGCCCGATGCGGCCGCGAGTGTGGCCGATGCCTGCGAGGCGATCGCAAAGCGTTCGAATCCATCATGAAACACAAGGTCAAGCACATCCATTTCGTGGGCATCGGCGGCTCGGGCATGAGCGGAATTGCCGAGGTCCTGCTCAATCTCGGCTATGTCATCAGCGGATCCGACATGG
>CAIKZV010000110.1 GCA_903831925.1 uncultured Burkholderiales bacterium | reverse complement strand
GGGTCGGCCAGCAGCGCACGAGCCAGCGTTCGGCCGAGCTCGTTGGCGCCGATGATCACTGCCCGATCATGCTGGCTGATCGCCCGCACGCGGGTGAGCAGTGACGGAATCATCTGATGCGCGATCGCCTGAAGGACCGGTGTGCCAATAACCCAGGCGGCCAGGATGTTCGGGTCGAAGGCCCGCAGCATGTCGGTCGCCAGTCCGAAGAGCAGCATCAGCCCGCATAGCGCGCCCCAACTGCCGAAGATCTGGCGCAGCAGCCGGCGCGGCCGATGATCAAACCCGATCGTCCCCGGATAACTGAGTGAAAAGGCAATCACCGCCAGGATGATGTCCCGGTTGCGCACGCCGCCCTGCACGATGAGCGCCACCGCCAGCAGGGTGAGCAGCGTGATGGCCGGGTCGACCAGCGATCGCAGCATCCACATCAGGTTGTGGCTGGCGTTTCCCAGGGGTGTGTTCAAGCGGCGGGTCGTCTCCGGGCGCCTGGCGTCCGCGCCTGCGATATCGCCCAGCGGGGAAGGCAGCGCGCCGTGGTGAACCGGATCGTCCGACATCAGAATCGCGCCTCCACAGGATCATCAGTGCAACGCTTTCCGGGTATGCGACGAGCGTGCCCGGCAGGCGAGCGATCGGCTCGCGCACGGTCGTCGGCACCGCACGATCGGGTGCGTCGGGCACGCGGTTTGCGTCTGGCTGAAGGCGATCGACGCGGGTGTCGATCAAACACCGGGGTCTGGTCATGCTGCGTCTTTCTGCTCTGCCCATACTGCTTGGCCTGGTTACCTCGCTTGCCCACGGCGCCCCGCGCGACCTGACCGATCTCGGGTCGTCGGCGCGGGACCAGGCGGTGCTCATGACCGCGGCGGCCGACCCCGACACGGCCCTGTCGCATCCGGTGCTGGCCGTTGCCAAGGTCGCCAAGGTGGTCGATATCGAGGTGGTGGCTGCGCCGGCGCCGGCCCTTGCCACGAGTTCGCCGGCCTCGGGGTTTTCCGCACCGTCGGGCGCCATGACCTCCGGATCGGGTCTGCTCGCCGGGCTGGCGATCGTCGCCTGGATCGTGGCGCGCCGCCCCTCCTGAGCCGCGCAGGCGTTGGCCGCCTGAACGACATCGGCACTGCCTCAGCGGCGGGCTGGCGTCTGAATCAAGCTGCAGATTGCAGCCATTCATGCCGCGCAAGGCGCCTTGTGTCCGCTGCGGCGAGCTGGCCAAATCCGGGCTTCTCGGTTCTTTCATCTCGGGACGCTAGAATCGCCGGATGAAAATCACTGTGATTGGGACCGGCTATGTCGGTCTGGTTTCAGGCGCCTGCCTGGCCGAAATGGGTAACGACGTCCTTTGTCTGGATGTCGATACGCGCAAGATCGCCATGCTCGAACAGGGCGAAATCCCGATCTGGGAGCCGGGCCTTCAGGAGATGGTCCGGCGCAATGTTGCGGCCGGTCGCATGAAGTTCACGCTCGACGTCAAGCGGGCGGCCGACCACGGCACGATCCAGTTCATTGCGGTTGGCACGCCGCCCGATGAAGACGGCTCGGCCGATCTGCAATATGTGCTGGCCGCCGCGCGCAATGTCGGACGCCACATGACCGACTACAAGGTCGTGGTCGACAAATCGACCGTTCCGGTCGGTACCGCCGACAAGGTGCGCGAGGCGATTGCCGATGAGTTGCGTCTGCGCGGCGTCGAGGTGCCGTATGCGGTGGTCTCGAATCCCGAATTTCTGAAGGAGGGCGCCGCAGTCGAGGACTTCATGCGACCCGACCGGATCGTGGTGGGCGCCGACGACGAGCAGGCGGTCTTCCTGATGCGCGCGCTCTACTCGCCTTTTCAGCGCAATCACGAGCGTCTGGTTGTGATGGATGTCCGTTCGGCCGAGCTGACCAAATACGCCGCCAACGCCATGCTGGCCACCCGTATCTCCTTCATGAACGAACTGGCGCTGCTGGCCGAGCAGGTCGGCGCTGACATCGAACTGGTACGCCAGGGCATCGGATCCGACCCCCGTATCGGCTATCACTTTCTCTATTCGGGCGCGGGCTATGGCGGCTCGTGCTTTCCCAAGGACGTCAAGGCGCTGATTCACACCGCCTCCGATCATGGTCGGCCGATGCATGTGCTCAATGCGGTCGAAGCCGCCAACGACGCCCAGAAGCATGTGCTGGTCGAAAAGGTGGTCGCCCGTTTCGGTGCCGATCTGAACGGCAAGCATTTTGCGCTCTGGGGCCTGGCCTTCAAGCCCAACACCGATGACATGCGCGAGGCGCCGAGCCGGGTGGTGATCGAGGATCTGCTCGCCCGCGGCGCCACGGTCTGCGCCTACGATCCGGTGGCGATTCATGAGGCCCAGCGAGCCATCGGCGAGCGCGCCGGGCTGGGCTACGGCACCGATCCGATGCAGGCGCTCGAGGGCGCAGACGCACTGCTGATCGTCACCGAGTGGAAAGAGTTCCGCAGCCCTGATTTCGATGCGATCAAGGCGGCGATCAAATCACCGGTGATCATCGACGGACGCAATATGTATCCGCCGGCCCTGCCGCGCGCCAGCGGCCTGGAGTACATCTCCATCGGCCGCCCCTGAGCGGCCGCCGGTCATGACTGTCGCGTCGGCTCCGATGACGATCCTGGTGACCGGCGCTGCCGGCTTCATCGGCATGCATGTCGCGGCCAGCCTGCTCGCTTCGGGTGCGCGGGTGATCGGCATCGACAACCTCAACGACTACTACGATCCGGCACTCAAGCTGGCGCGTCTGGCTCGACTCGAAGGGCAGCCGGGCTTTGCCTTTCACCGAGTCGACGTGGCCGATCGTGCCGCAATGGCCGCGCTGTTCGAGGCGCATCGTTTCGATCGCGTGGTGCATCTGGCGGCGCAGGCAGGCGTGCGTTACTCGATCACCAATCCGCATGCTTACGCTGACTCCAACCTGGTCGGCTTCGTCAATATTCTGGAGGGCTGTCGCCATGCAGGCGTGCAGCATCTGGTCTATGCATCGTCGTCGAGTGTCTATGGCGGCAATACCCGGATGCCGTTTTCAGAGCACGACCCGGTCGACCATCCGGTGAGCCTGTATGCCGCCACCAAGAAGGCCAATGAGCTGATGGCGCATACCTACAGCCATCTGTTCCGCTTGCCCACGACCGGATTGCGCTTTTTCACGGTCTACGGCCCTTGGGGGCGTCCCGACATGGCGGCCTTTCTGTTCGCCGATGCGATGCTCGCCGGTCGCCCGATCGATGTCTTCAATCACGGTGAGATGCGACGCGACTTCACCTACATCGATGACATCGTCGAAGGCGTGGTGAGGGTGCTCGATCAGCCGCCGAGCGGCAACCCCGATTTCGATCCCGGCAATCCTGACCCGGCCAGCAGTCGTGCGCCTTACCGTGTTTTCAACATCGGCAATGCCGAGCCCGTGGCGCTGCTTGATTTCATCGGTGCGATGGAATCGGCCACTGGTGTGACAGCGGTGAAGCGATTGCTGGCGATGCAGCCGGGCGATGTGCCGGCGACCTTCGCCGACACCTCCGAGCTGGCATCGCTGGTGGGATTTGCGCCGCGCACCGATGTACGCGAGGGTGTGCGGCGCTTCGTCGAGTGGTACCGGGCCTACTACCGGAGGTAACAGGCCGGTCGTCCGGCAGCTTATTCGACCCTTCTGGCGCCCCTTCAGGCGTATTCGGCCAGCGCGGTCTTCATGGTCTTGAGCGCCTTGGCTTCGATCTGGCGGATGCGTTCGGCCGAGACCCCGAATTCGTCGGCGAGGTCGTGAAGCGTGAGCGTGCCGCCGTCATCCTCGTCGCGCAGCCAGCGGGCCTCGATGATCCGACGGCTGCGGGCATCGAGCGATTCCAGGGCTTCGAGCAGTCCTTCGCCCTGCAGCCGGTCAAAGGCCCGGTCCTCGAGGATCTGGGTCGGCTCGCTGTGGGTGGCCCGCAAATAGGCGATCGGCGCGTAGTTGTCGTCGCCGCCGTCGTCCGAGGGTTCCAGAGCGATATCACCGCCACCCATGCGGGTTTCCATTTCGATCACGTCCTGCACCCGCACGTTGAGATCGCGAGCAATGGCCTCCGCGGCTTCGGGGCTCAGGGTATGGGTATCGCGCTTCATCGACCGCAGGTTGAAGAACAGCTTGCGCTGCGCTTTGGTGGTGGCGAGCTTGACCATGCGCCAATTGCGCAGGATGTATTCGTGGATCTCGGCTTTGATCCAGTGCATCGCGTAGCTCACCAAGCGAACACCCTGATCCGGGTCGAATCGCTTGACGGCCTTCATCAGCCCGATATTGCCTTCCTGGATCAGATCGCCGTGCGGCAGACCGTAGCCCAGATATTGGCGTGAGATCGAGACCACCAAGCGCAGGTGCGACAGCACCAGTTTTCCGGCGGATGCCACATCCGCCTCGTCGCGCAAACGGCGCGCGAAGAGCTTCTCTTCATCCTGCGTCAACATCGGCAGACGGTTCACAGCCGAGATGTAGGCGTCGAGGTTGCCGAGTGAGGGCACCAAGGCCCAAGGGTCGCGTACGGACAGCGAGGTGGTGGCGTTGTTCATGGTAGGTTAAGACTGGCTGACAGCAACTTGGTTCCGTTCATATTAGCACTCTCCCTAATGGAGTG
>CAIKZV010000109.1 GCA_903831925.1 uncultured Burkholderiales bacterium | reverse complement strand
CTACATGAAGCCCACCTGCAGCGTGAACATGGCGCCGCCTATGCCCGACAGCGCAGCGGCCAGGCAGAACACGAAGACCTTGAAGTTGGCCACGTCGTAGCCGGAAAAGCGCACGCGGTCTTCCTTGTCGCGCATCGCCAGCAGCAGCGTGCCGGCCTTGCTTTTCTGGATCCAGGTGCACAGCAATATGCTGCCGATCAGCAGTGCCACGCAGACGTAGTAGAGGATGTACTTGGCCGAATCGGTCCGGGTATCCCAACCGAGCATGGTCTTGAGATCGGTCATGCCATTGACCCCGCCGGTGTAACCCTGCTGACCGATGATCAGCACGGTCAGGATCAGCGCCACCGCCTGCGTGATGATCGCGAAATAGACGCCACCCACGCGCCGCTTGAACATCGCGTAGCTGATGATGAAGGCCAGCAGCATCGGCACGGCCACCACCGCGATCAGGGAGAACGGCAGCGACTTGAACGGCACCCAGAACGCGGGCAGTTCGGTCAGCTGGTTCCAGTCCATGAAGTCGGGAATGCCGGGTGTCGACTGGATCTTGGTGGTCTCAGGGTCGGAGGCCTCGAGCTTGAGGAACATCGCCATGGCATAGCCGCCCAGGCCGAAGAACACGCCCTGACCGAGACTGAGCACGCCGCCGTAGCCCCACAGCATCACCAGCCCGATGGCCACGAAGGCATAGGTCAGGTATTTGCCGACCAGATTCAGCCGGAAAATATCGAACACCAGCGGCATGACGACGGCCAGCAGGATGGTCAGCACCAGCACCGAACCGAGCTGGTAGCGCTTCATCATGTCAGTCAGGGCGTTCATCGTAGTGCTCCGTGAATTAGGGCGTTGGCTAAGAAATCAGTTGAATGCACAGGAATCAGCGGCGAACCTTGCTGGCGAAGAGCCCTTGCGGACGCATCATCAGGATCACCACGATCAGCGACAGCGTGAGCATCTTGGCCATCGAGCCAGCCATGAAGAACTCCGAGATCGACTGGGTCTGGGCGATGCCGAAGGCCGAGACCACAGTGCCCAGCAGGCTGGCTGCGCCGCCGAAAGTCACCACCAGGAAGGCATCGACGATGTAGAGCGATCCGGAGGTGGGGCCGGTCGAGCCGATGGTCGTGAATGCGGCGCCGGCAATGCCTGCGATGCCACAGCCGATCGCAAAGGTCAGACGGTCAGTCTTCTTGGTGTCGATGCCAGTGGCATTCGCCATCACGCGGTTGCTGACAGTGGCTCGCACTCGCAGACCCCAGCGGCTCTTGCTGAGCGCCAGCAGCACGCCACCGGTCACCACCGCGGTTAGTGCGAGCACAAACAGGCCATTGATCGGAATATCGAGGCCGGGCGAAGGCGCCCAGGAGCCGAGCAGCCAGTCGGGCAGCGTCGGGCTGACTTCTTTCGGGCCGATGAAGGTCCGGAAGGCTTGCTGGATGGCCAGACTCACCCCCCAGGTGGCGAGCAGGGTATCGAGCGGACGTTTGTAGAGATGTCGGATGAGCGCCCATTCGACGAACCATCCGGCGGCGAAAGCAATCGCGAATCCGAGCAGGATCGCGAAGGGGAAGTAATAGGGCATGAAGGCCGGCGCAAGCTT
>CAIKZV010000108.1 GCA_903831925.1 uncultured Burkholderiales bacterium | reverse complement strand
CTGGTGCCAAGCGCCTTGCCCTATTTCCTGGCCGGCCTGCGCATCGCCGGCGGGTTGGCGCTGATCGGCGCGGTGGTGGCCGAGTTTGCCGCGGGGGCAGCAGGCCGCGAGACCGGCCTGGCCTCGCGTATTCTCGAGGCCAGCTTTCGGACCGAGAGTCCGCGGATGTTCGCGGCGCTGGTGCTGGTGTCGATGGTGGGCATCGGCATCTTCCTGGTCTTCGACTGGCTGGCTCGTCGGCTGCTCGGTCGCTGGCATGACACCGAGATGCATCAGTCCTCGAACTGATTCGGCTGCTGAGGGTTTTCTCTTTTTCGCGAGGCATGCTCTCGCACAACGCATAGGCGCAACAGCGATGTCTGCTTTGATCCATCACCGTGTCGGCGCACGGGCCGGCGACTTTTTCCGCGCGATCGGTTTTCGCGCTGCAACGCTGGCCATGCTGCTGGCCGCGGCCCTGCTCTTTGCGACCATGCCCGCCGCCGCCCAGGAAAAGGTGGTCTTTGCGATCAACTGGAAGGCCGAGAGTTCGCAGGGCGGCTTTTATCAGGCGCTGGTCGACGGCACCTACAAGCGCTATGGCCTTGATGTCGAGATCCGCCAGGGCGGCCCGCAGGTCAACAACCGGCCGCTGCTGTCGGCCGGGCGCATCGACTTCCTGCTCACCGGCAATCTGCTGCACAGCTTCGACAATGTGCGCAACAAGGTGCCCACCATCGTGGTCGCCTCGATCTTCCAGAAGGATCCGCAGGCGCTGATCACCTACCCCGGTCAATACGCCAGTTGGGACGACCTGAAAAAAGCGCCGGTCATCTTCATCGCCAAGGATGCGCAATACACCTGGTGGCAGTGGATGAAGACCCTGGGCTTCAACGACAGCCAGCTCAAGCCCTATGCCTACAGCAGCGCGCCTTTCCTTGCCAACAGGCAGTCGGTGCAGCAGGGCTATGTCACCGCCGAGCCGATCGCGATCGAAAAGGCCGCCGGTTTCGTGCCAAAAACGTTTCTGCTGTCGGATAACGGCTGGTCGACCTATGCCAATACCATCGAGGCGCGCACCGAGACGGTCAAGAACAAGCCCGAGATGGTTCGCAAGTTTGTCGAGGCCTCGATCATCGGTTGGGTCAACTATCTCCATGGCGATCGCAGCGCGGCCAACGCGTTGATCCGCAAGGAGAACCCCGAGATGACGCAGGACGAACTCGATCGTGGCGTGGCGCTGCTGCGCCAGCTTGGCATCGTCGATTCCGGCGACTCCCTGTCGCGCGGCATCGGCGCCATCGATCCGGCGCGCATCAAAGATTTCTACGACAAGATGGTCAAGGCCGGCCTCTACAAGGCGGGCGAGGTGGATCTGTCGCAGGTGGCGACCACCGAATTCGTCAACAAGGGCACAGGCGTCGAGCTGCGCAACAAGCTGTCGGCAACCGCGAAATAAACACGCTTTTTCGCCTCAGGGCATCAGGCCCCGTGCGGTCGGGGCGTCGAGTTGCGGCGCTTGCCGGTCGGCATCGCCGAGTTCGCGCTGCATGATCACCGTGTCGAGCCAGCCATCGAACTTCCAGCCGGTCGCGCGCATCGTGCCGGCAAATCGAAAGCCGCATCGGGCATGCAATCCGATCGATCCGGTATTGCTGCTGTCGCCGATGATCGCG
>CAIKZV010000107.1 GCA_903831925.1 uncultured Burkholderiales bacterium | reverse complement strand
TTCGCCTCGAACTGGCCGGGCGCGAGCATCTGCTCGAGCAGTGCGCCGAGCTGCACCTCGCCCCAGACGCCGCGCGTCTTCACATTGGTCAGCACGCGCTTGAGGTCGCCGACGTCGCCGGCAAGCGCCTGCATCTCGCCCAGACCGCGATGCACCTGCTCGAGCTTGTCAGACACCAGCCGAAAGCTCTCGCCCAGACGCTGCTCGAGCGTGGCATGGAGTTTTTCGTCGACCGTCTGACGCATCTGCTCGAGCTTGGCGGTGTTGTCGGTCTGAAGCTCACGCAGCCGGGCTTCGAGTACCTCTCGGATCTCGGTCAGGCGCCGGTCGTTGGCATCATTGAGCCCGGCGAGCTGCTGGGCAAATCCTTCGATGCGGGTGTTCTGAAGTGCTGCGACCGTACCGATCTGCTCGGTCAGCTGATGGCCGAAACGGCCGATCGAATCGGCCATCTCGACACGGTTGGCGCGGGCCTGCTCGAGCACCTCACCGCGCAATTCGCCAAGCGTGCGCTCGGCGGCTTGTGCCTGCGAGCGGGCAAGCGACTCGAAGGCCTCGCGGGTTTCACGCGCATCGGCTGGCCGGCGCGCCAGCAACACGCCGATCAGCACCAGCGCCGCGATCAGACCGACAGCAACGATCGCGGCAATCGTGACCAGCACCGGCATCAGATCGACCGGAATCATCGTCGATCAGATATTGCGAAGCGTGGCCAGCGGCGGGCTGTCGACCACGCTTTTCAGGCTGAACCAGCCGGCGATCATCGACAGCGCAGCCCCTGCCAGCATCGCCAGCGGCACCGAGCTCCAGCGCGCTGAAAACTCGAAATCGAAAACCTGATGGGCGAGCACCGCACCGATGGCAATCGCGCCCAGCGCAGCCAGAAGGCCCGCAAGCGCGCCGGTTGCTGCCAGCTCGAAGAGCTGTGCCCGCTGCAGCTGCCGGCGCGACGCACCGAGCGCGCGCATGAGTGCCGCCTCGCGCACCCGCTCATCGCGCGAACTGGCCAGCGCGGCATAGAGCACCACGACGCCTGCGGCCAGGGTGAAGACGAAGAGAAACTGCACCGCGCGAATCACATGATCGAGGATGGCCTGCACCTGGCGCACGATCAGCCCGGTGTCGTAGACCGTCAGGTTCGGGAACCTTGCCAGCAGCCGATTGACGACCGCGGTTTTTTCTTCGGGCAGCCGAAACGAGCTGATCCAGGTCTGAGGCCGATCGCCGAGCGCAGCCGGACTCAGGATCATGAAAAAGTTGACCTGCATCGAGTCCCAGGCGACTTTTCGCGCACCGACCGCGGTCACCTCGACCGGCTCGCCGGCAATCTCGAAACTCAGCTTGTCGCCAACCGCCAGGCCGAGCGTCTTCATGATGCCGACCTCCATCGACGCCTCGGGGCGCGCCGGGTCGAGCCAGCGCCCGACCATGTTGCGGTTGTGCGCCTGCATCGCGCTCATGTACGACAGATTGAATTCGCGATCGAGAAGGCGCCGGGCACGTTCGTCCTCGTAGCTTGCCGGGTCGACCGCCTTGCCGTTGATCGCGGTCAGGCGCCCGCGAATCATCGGCAGCAGTTCGGCCTGCGCGATGCCGGCCTCACGAAGCACCAGCGCAATCGGCTCGCGCTGATCGGGCTGAATGTTGATGATGAAACGGTTGGGCGCATCAGGCGGCGTGGCGCGCTGCCAGCTCTCGAGGAGATCGCCACGGGTCACGGTGAGCAGCAGCAGCGCCATCATGCCGACCGAGAGCGCCGCGGTCTGGGCAATCGATGCCCCCTGGCGACGACTCCAGGAGGCCAGCGCCATGCGCAGCGCGGCATTGCCGCCGCCGGCGCCCACCAGATGACGCAGCGGCGCAATCAGCCTGATCGCCAACCAGGCCACGCCCACGAAGATCACACCGCCTGCGGCAAAGCCGCCAATCGCGATGCCGGCGAGTTTGCGATCGCCTGATACCCACAGCAGCAGGGCTGAGAACGCGAGCAGCGCGGTGAATGCCGCCACCCAGGCTGCAATCGGCGGCGACCCCAGATCGCGGCGAAGCACCCGCAGTGGCGGCACACCCGCCAGTCGCATCAGCGGCACCGCGGCGAACCCCAGCAACAGCAGCAGACCGGCGCAGACCGCCTGCACCGCCGGAACCAAGGAGGCGGCCGGCAACTCGAGGTTGATCATCGGTGCGGCTACCTGCGTGAGCGCCAGATGACCTGCCCAGCCAAGCACCGCGCCAGCGATGCCCGACGCCAGTCCGAGCCAGACCATCTCGAGCATGAGCGCGGTCAGCAGCCGCCCCTGCGTGATGCCGATCGCTCGCATCACCGCGCAGCCATCGAGATGGCGCTGGGCGAAGCGGCGCGCCGCGACCGCAATCGCAACCGCCGCGATCAGCGCCGCCAGCAGCGAGACCAGCGCCAGGAACTGCTGGGCGCGATCGATGGTCGAGCGCATCTCCGGGCGACCGTTCTCGAGCGTCTCGATCCGCTGGCCCGGGGCCAGGCGCGGCGTGACCCAGGCCTCGAAATCAGCCACCTTGCGCGGATCGCCCGCGAGCATGGTGCGATAGGTGACACGGCTCGCCGGCTGCACGAGTTGTGTGGCCGCCAGATCGTCGAGCGCGATCATGGCGCGCGGCGCAAAGTTCACGAAGGTGCTGCCGCGATCGGGCTCGATGCTGATCAGCCGCTCGATGCGAAAGATCTTGTCGCCCAGCATCAGCGAGCCGCCAGGCTCCAGACCCAGGCCCTGCATCAAGGGCGGGTCGACCCAGACCGCGCCGCGCGAGGGGATGCCGGTCGCAGGCTCATCAGGCGCGGTGAGCGACGAGGTGACCCTGACCGCACCGCGCAGCGGATAGCCTTCTGAGACCGCCTTGAGCGAGGCCAGAAGCGCGGCCGGCGGCTCATTCGAGCCGGGCTTGGCCTCGACCAGCGCCATGCTCGGAAAGTTGAGGGTTTTGACGACCGACAAACCCTGCGCGCCAGCCTGCTTGAACACCTCGGGCGACAGCGGCGTAGTGCTGACAATCACCAGGTCGCCGCCCAGCAACTGTCGCGCCTGCAGGTTGAGGGCCGATTTGATCCGGTCGACAAAAAACCCGACGCTCGCGATCGCGGCCACCGCCACCACCAGCGCTGCCGCGAGCAACTGCAACTCGCCGGCGCGCCAGTCTCGATGCAGAAGCTTCCAGGACAATTGCAATGGCTTCATCTGAGCATTCCCTGGATTGAGTCGAGCACGGCCTGCGCTTGAGGCGGCTGGCCAACGCCACCCAGGCTGGCGCAGGGGCCATCGCCGCTGACCGCGTAATGCACCGAATCAGAGTCGCAATAGATGCCGACGGTGGGACGACCCAGCGCAGCCGCAAGATGGGTAAAGCCGG
>CAIKZV010000106.1 GCA_903831925.1 uncultured Burkholderiales bacterium | reverse complement strand
GACGTTGCGGATGCGCTCGACCGAGCCCATCGAGGTGCCGCCATATTTGTGAACGATCAAGGCCATAAATCGTGACGCTGCTTTTTGTCGGGAAAACCGTCAATTATACGAGCCGCCTGCCATCACCGCTTTGTGAAGGCTCAGGTGGGCCGATGCGCCGTTCCAGGAACAGGCATGAATACCCGGCGCAGGTCGGCGTCGTCGGCAATTACCCAGTCGATTGCAATGCCCGGGCGCTCGATCGGCCAATCGAGGCTTCGATCAAGGCCGAATGGCGCGGCCAGCAGCAGGCGATCGTCGCACCACAGCGCCGGAAAGCGCGATCGCAGCCACGCCGGAAGACCTGCCTGCTGGCAAAGGTTCTTGATCGATTGGGAGGCGCCGCGCGGCGACAGTCGCAGCCGCGCGCCAGCGGGGGCCGGCGAAATTCGCAATGTCGCACTGCGCAGCCAGGTCGGCGACAGACCCTCGGGCGAAAGCCGAAATTCGAAGGTACTGCCACAGCCGATCGACACCGACGGCTCGCCGCGCCATTCAAAGGCCACAGGCTCGATATCGGCACCGATCAGCTCGCTGTGGGGCAGGCTGAAGATCGCATCGCGGTAGCGCATCAGCTGCCAGCCATCATGCCGGACATCGCCATACGCACCGGTGGCATCAACCAGCTGATCGTTCACCGCCTGCAACCTCGCCTGCGACGGCGGCAGGCAGCCCAGGCTGCGTACCCAGGCTCGCAAGACCGCGTCGCGACGAGGCGCAGCCAGGCTTGCGAGCGCGGTGCGATCGAGGATCAGCCGCCCGGTTTGCGAAGGCATCGAGACTGCGTGCAGATCTTCGTCAGCCAGGCCCTCGAGCCTTGCCCTCGCCTGCCGCAGCAGATCGATCGTGGCCGGCAGCTGGCCGGCAAGATCGGGCAACACCTCGCGCAG
This sequence comes from uncultured Burkholderiales bacterium, assembly GCA_903831925.1. Taxonomy (GTDB): domain Bacteria; phylum Pseudomonadota; class Gammaproteobacteria; order Burkholderiales; family Burkholderiaceae_E; genus UBA4615. The sequence goes on along the minus strand of CAIKZV010000106.1, from coordinate 1,228 downwards.
AACAGGCATCAGCCGATGCCGCACCGCGTTGCGTGCAAAGCGCTGATCGAGATTGCTCGGATCCTCGACCCAACGCAGCCCAAGGCGCTGCGCCTCGCGGGCAAGCTGCGCCTGCGTGACCGTCAGCAGCGGGCGCAGCAGCCTCACGCCCTGGCGGCAGTCAGACTCGGCAATCCCGGTCAGACCATCCAGACCACTGCCTCGCGCCATGCCAAGCAGCAGGGTCTCGAGCTGGTCGTCGGCATGGTGGGCGGTCAGCAGCGCCGCTGCGTCGAAATCGGCCGCGGCACCGAGCAGGAGGCGATACCGCTCGCTCCGAGCCCACTGCTCGATGCTGTCGCCGCGCGCCGGCAATCCCACCGCACGCAGCCCGACAAAGCGAACCTTCAATTCGGCCGATTGCGCGGCACAGTGCTCGAGCCAGCTTGCGGACAGCGGCTGCAATCCATGGGCAACATGCGCGGCCACAATCGAGTCGGCGCCCAGCGATCGAACCGCTGCATGCAGCAGCACCGTCGAATCGAGCCCACCACTGAACGCGATCACCAGGGGATGGTCAGGTGCGGGCAGCAATCCGCCCGCCGCGGAAAAGCGCGCCAGCGCCTCGCTCAGCGCCCGATCAGCCGAGTTCCTTGAACTTGCCATACGCCATGATGCGCTGCTGTCGCGTGGCAATCAGATCGCCAGGCTTGACGTTCTGGAACTGACGCAGAGCCTCACCGAGCGCGCGCTTGAGCATCTGACCCATCTGCGCGGTATCGCGATGCGCGCCGCCCAGGGGTTCATTCACGATGCGATCGATCAGACCGAGCGCCTTGAGCCGATGGGCAGTGATGCCCAAGGTTTCGGCTGCTTCGGGCGCTTTTTCAGCGCTTTTCCAGAGGATGGCTGCGCAACCCTCGGGCGAAATCACCGAGTAGACCGCGTATTGCAGCATCAGCACACAATCGGCCACTGCAATGGCGAGCGCACCGCCCGAGCCACCTTCGCCGATCACCACCGTGATCAAGGGCACTTTGAGTTCGGCCATCACATACAGATTGCGGCCGATCGCCTCCGACTGGCCACGTTCTTCGGCATCGATGCCAGGATAGGCGCCAGGCGTGTCGACAAACGTAATCACCGGCAGGCCGAACTTCTCGGCGGTCCGCATCAGGCGCATCGCCTTGCGATAGCCCTCGGGACGAGGCATGCCGAAGTTGCGCATCACCTTTTCCTTGGTGTCATG
>CAIKZV010000105.1 GCA_903831925.1 uncultured Burkholderiales bacterium | reverse complement strand
TGGGCCGAGCAGTGGAAGCTGCACAACGCGCTGGTGCTTTTCAACCCGGCACCGGTGACCTGATCCGTGACGCCATCAGGGGCTAGATGGCAGCCGATTCGCGACGCTCCGGCACACTTGCTGTTCTGGCGTGGTTGTTGTCGTGATTGAAAAGCGATGGCGGGCCCAGCATGCCGGCTGGTTCATCGGCTTTGCGTGCGTTGATTGGCACGCGGGCACGGGCCTCGGCCGTCAGCCAAGGCATCAAGCCATCGCATCAAGCCACCGATCTACCGCCGTCGACAGCAATCACCTGGCCCGTGATCATCCGCGCCTTCTCCGACGCGTAGAAAACCGCGAGGTGGCCAATGTCCTCCGGCGTCTGCTCGCCGCCGAGAGGTGTCTTCTCAGCAACGATGGCCTCGAATATCTGTCGCTCAGTCATGTGGGCGAACTCCGGGCGCCGCGTCTTCATGCGCGAGGCCAGCATTTCCCAAGCACGCGTCCACAGCAGCCCGGGACAGATGCAGTTGACGCGGATACGCCGCGGTGCGAGTTCTATCGCGAGCGACTGGGTGAAATGAATGACGCCTGCTTTCGCGGCGCCATACGCAGGCAGCTGTGGCGTCGGGCCTAGCCCCGCAATCGACGCAATATTCACGATACTGCCGTGCTGCGCGATGTGAGGTGACACTGCCGCGCTAGACGAAAAAGTGGTGCGCAGATTCGACACCAGATGCGCATCCCACGCGGCGTCGGTCATTGCGAGCACCGATTCGGTCTTGCCGGCTTCTTCGAAGTCGAGCAGCAGACCTCCGAGGCCTGCATTGTTCACCAACACATCGATTCGACCGTGAAGCGAAAGCACGTGTTCTGCCGCGCGTGCCATCGAATGCTGGTCCGCTGCATCGGCGACCAAGCCTGTGACGCGATCCGAAATCGCCCTCGCCGTTGCATCGAGCGGTGCACCGTCGAGATCGGTGATCACCACCTTTGCACCCTCGTTGACAAAACACCGCGCGATGCCAGCACCAATGCCATTCGGCCGACCTGCGCCCGTGATCAATACAACTTTGTCTACCAGACTCATACGACGATTTCTCCACTCATCTGCTGTTGATTCGGGAATACCCTAGGCAGGTCCGGCGCCCATCGCGATCATGACAAGACGAGGCCTTTCATCCGCCCATCATGACGTCATTCGGCAATGATCTTCGAGAACTCCAGCGACCCGCCGCCGTCGCCATCGACGAGCAAGCCCTTGTCCAGATCGCCTTCGACACTGTAATAGCCAGAGGAGCATTGCGACAAGAAGTCGCGCGTGTCCTTGGCCTTTTGATGAATCGTCTGCGTTCAGTCGACCTCGACTTGTGTAGTCGGCTCGATGCGCGTGAGTTGGCGGGCCTTCATATGGGCAAGCAACTTGACGAGATGGTCCGCCTGGTCGCCGACCCTATCGATGAAGTTTGGCTTGAAGCCGTTCTGGCTGATGCCGAGGCCTCAGGCGCCAACGCCGTGTAAATTGGCGACGCTGGACTATCGACGATTGCCTGCGGATCCAGCTTGCGCTGAAAGACCGCCAAGCTCTTGCAGCGCAAGCAGCATCGCGCGTTTGCTGACGCCAAGCATCTGATCGAGCCTTGCCTCGTGCACCGCGAAGCGGCGCTTGAGGTCTTGCAGCAGCGCCAAGCCCTCGACCGTCAGCACGATTCGGCGATTGCGCCGGTCGATATCGCAGACCAGCCTCTTGGCGAGGCCACGCGCTTCCAGCGCGTTGAGGATGGGGACGATCCTGGGTCGTTCGACGGCCAACACCTCGGCCAACTCGGCCTGCGTGACTTCGGGGTTGTCGGCGGCCACGGCCATCACTGAGAACTGCGTCAGGGTGATGCGCGTGTCGCCGAACTCGCGATAGATGTCCTGGAACACCGCCAATTGCGCGCGGCGGATGGTGTAGCCGATCGTGCCCTCGAGGTAACCCATGTCGACAGGTCTGCCAAGAGCGGCGGATGGCGATCGGGGGCCCATGGTTTCGGTCGGCGTGGATGGCAACTCAGACATGCGGGCAGTGTAGGTTCGCATGGATCGACCAAGGCGACCTGCAGTCAGCGTAAACCCTCGATTATTAGGTAACATTGTTATCTAAAATCAAACCCTCACGCTTAATAGACCGCATGGCGATAGCGCCTGCACCATCGATAGAAGCCTCAAATGACCCAAGATGTCTACATCCTCAGCGCCGCACGCACGGCGATCGGCACGTTCGGCGGCAGCCTCAAGGACCTTTCGCCCACGAAGCTCGGCACGGTGGCCGTGCGCGAAGCGATTGCGCGGTCGAGCCTGGCAAGCGCTGATGTCGATCACTCGGTGTTCGGCAATGTCATTCCCACCGAAGCAGCGGACCTGTTCCTAGGTCGCACCGTCGCCATCGAAGCGGGCATGCCCGTCGAGTCGCTGGGCCTGACGGTCAACCGCTTGTGCGGCTCTGGCGCGCAGGCCATCGTCAGCGCGGCGCAGATGATTCGGCTCGGCGAATCGAAGGTCGCGATTGCCGGCGGCGCCGAAGCCATGAGTCGTGCGCCGTTTTCGGTGCAAGGCATGCGCTACGGCCAACGCATGGGCGATGGATTGATCTATGACTGGCTGCACAACACGCTGGCCGATCCGTTCGGCCACGGCGCGATGGGTGTGACCGCAGAGAACGTGGCGACGAAGTACGGCATCGCCAGAGAGCGGCAAGATGCCTACGCCGTCGAAAGCCATAGACGCGCAGCCGAGGCCATCGCGCAAGGGCGCTTCAAGTCGCAGATCGTCGGCATCGAGCTCAAGACGCGCAAGGCCACACAGGTCTTCGACACCGACGAGCATGTGCGTGCGGGCGTCACGCTGGCCGATCTGGCCAGGCTCAAGCCAGTGTTTCGAGATGGCGGCACGGTGACCGCAGGCAACGCCTCAGGCATCAACGACGGCGCTGCAGCGGTGGTTCTGGCCAGCGCCGAAGAGGTCGAGCGCCGGCGCCTGAGTCCCATCGGGCGGGTCGTTGCCTGGGGGATGGCCGGCGTGCGGCCCGAGATCATGGGCATAGGACCGGTTCACGCCGTGCCCATCGCGCTCAAACGGGCGGCACTCACGATCGCAGACATCGACGTGATCGAATCGAACGAGGCCTTCGCGGTGCAGGCACTGTCGGTCATCGACGGGCTGGGGCTGGACCCCGCCAAGGTCAATCGCAACGGCGGCGCCGTTGCACTCGGCCACCCGCTGGGCGCCACCGGCGCGATCCTGACCGTCAAAGCCCTGTACGAATTGCAGCGCATAGGCGGGCGCTACGGCCTGGTGACGATGTGCATCGGGGGCGGGCAAGGCATCGCCGTGGTGCTGGAGAACCTGGTTCGATGAAGGATCGCTGCAGTCCACAAGCTGGAAGAGCCGGCAAACAGAGCCGGCAAACGACGCGCCCACCGAATACGGTTCCTGAACATATCCATCCTCAGAACGACGAGAAGAATCCATGACTGAAATGATTGAAAACAAGCACGTTGTCGGCAGCCGCCAGTTGGCCGATGTTGTCGTGGTGGGGGCTGGCCTGTCTGGCATCTACCAGTTGTACCGGCTGCTCAAAGATGGCTTGAACGTCGTCGCATTCGAGGCGGCCAGCGGCGTGGGTGGCGTCTGGTTCTGGAACAGCTACCCCGGTGCGCGGGTTGACTCACACTTCCCACATTACCAGTACTGGTTCTCCAAGGCCTTGTGGGACGACGCCGACTGGTCCGAGCGATTCCCCGCGCAACCCGAGATCGCCCGCTACTTCAACCATGTGGTCGACAAGTTCGACCTGCGGCGCCACATCCACTTTGAGACGCGTGTGGTCTCGGCGGTCTTCGATGAGGCCTCGGGTCTGTGGACCGTGCGGACAAACAAGGGCCATGAGGTTCAAGCCCGTTTCGTCGTGTTCAACACAGGCGGACTGTCTGAGCCCAAGGTCCCCGAGATTGCCGGGCGCGACAATTTTGCCGGCCAAACCTTTCACACGAGCCGTTGGCCCAGCGCAGGCGTTGACCTTGCCGGCAAGCGTGTCGGCGTCGTCGGCACCGCAGCGACCGGCATCCAGTTGATCCAGGCGATTGCGCCTGTCGTCGGACACCTGACGGTGTTCCAGCGCACGCCCAACTACGCCATCGCCATCCAGAACCCGAAGTTGACCGAGGCTGACCTCGACGCGATGCGATCGTCGTTTGACGAGCTGCACGCCCAGGTGCACAGCTCCCGCGGCGGTCTCTACTACCCCGGTGACACGCCGCCGATGTTCGACGACCTACCTGCCGAAGAACGCGAGCGACACCTCGAAGCGATCTGGACCGAAGGCAATCTACGTCTCTGGGCCCATTCCTTCGCTGACACCGGCATCAATCCCGCTGCCGCCGCTTGCGTCTCGGCATTCGTCCGCAGCAAGATCCGCGCCCGGATCAAGGACCCGCTGCTGGCTGCAAAGCTCGTTCCCGAGGACTACTACTTCGGCACTCGCAGGGTGCCGCTGGAAAATGGCTTCTACGAGCTGTTCGCGCGCGACAACGTCGCGTTGGTGGACCTGCGCGAGGAGCCCTTCCAGACCATGGATGCGGCAGGCGTGAACACCACCAAACGCCACCATGACCTCGACGTGATCATCTACGCCACAGGCTTTGACGCCGGCGTCGGCGCGTTGGGCCAGATCGACATTCGAGGCAATGCGAAGCGCTCACTCAAGGACGCCTGGGAAGAGTCACTGCGCACGACCGTCGGGATGCAGGTGCACGGGTTCCCCAACCTGTTCATGACGATGGCGCCATTTGCGCCTGCAGCGGCCATCTGCAATGTACCGGTCTGCATCGATCAACAGTGCGACTGGATCGCCGACACGATCAACTTCGTCCGCCGCAAGGGGCACCAATCGATACAGCCGTCAGCCGCGACCGAAGAGGCTTGGATGGCGCACCACCGGGAGGTCTCCGAGCCGACCTTGCTTGCTCAGAACAAGAACTCCTGGTATCGGCGAATCGCAGCCGATGGCACCCGGCGCGAACTGATCGCCTACATGGGCGGCATTCCGCGCTACCGACAGGTGTGCGACGCCATGCGCGACAGTGACTACGAAGGCTTCGAGTTGACCTGACTTTTCAGTAGCATCCAGATGAAAAGCTTGCGGAAATTGGATCGAGCCGTCGTCGTCGTCACGGGCGGCGGCAACGGCATCGGGCGCGCGCTGTGCCGACTGGCCGCGCAGCGAGGCGCACGCATCGTGGTGGCGGACTTGCTGCCGGAACGTTCTCGCGCGGTCGCTGCCGAGATCGAGAACGACGGTGGTGTCGCGCTGGCATTGGCCTGCGATGTGGGTGATCTGAATTCAGTTCAGGCGCTGGCAGAAGAGACGATCAAGCGCTTCGGCACGGTCAACCTGGTGTGCAACAACGCGGGTGTTTGCATGGGTGGCAGCGTCGAGGGGACCCGACCGGACGATGCGAGGTGGATGTTCGAGGTCAACGTCTTCGGGCTGTACCACGGCATCCGCGTCTTCGCGCCTTTGTTGCGCGCATCAGCGGGTCGCGGCGAGTTTGCCTGGCTGCTCAACACCGGCTCAGAGAACTCCCTGGGCATACCGCCCGTGGGCGCCATCGGCCTGTACAACGCCACCAAACATGCCGTGCTGGCCTTGAGCGACAACGCCCGGCTTGATTTGGCTGGCAGCGGCGTGGGCGTGTCGCTGCTCTGCCCTGCGCTGGTGCGCACCGATCTGCTCGATTGCCAGGCCCATCGGCCCGTCCGTTTGGGCGGGCCTCAATCGCTGTCCGAGTCGGCGCGGGCGCGCGTCAATGCCATGATGGAGGCGAAAGGCCACGATGCGCACGACACGGCAGCCATCGCGCTCAATGGTGTCGAAGCCGGCGAGTTCATCATCGTCCCGCATGCCGAAGTGCGGCCCTTTGTCCAGGCTCGAATCGACATGATCCAGGCTGCACTGGATGCGGCCGATGCGAGGGCCTAGTCCATCGCACAGCCCAGCCAGTCAAAGCCAGGGCTTACGGCGTCAGCACGACACCATCATCTCGGCTGCAACTTCGGCAACTCAGCCGAGGTGTTAGCGTTGAAATAATCGCCCACGTTGTCGAACACCACCGTCGCACAGCGATGCGGCCCGGTCCAGCGGTCGATCTTGCACTGACCTACTCGCAGAGCTCGTCTGCGGGGTCGGCCGGCCTTGGCATCGCGTCAACCAATCGCTCTCAACGCACCCGTGATCACATGGCCAACTTGGCCGATACCAGGCGGTTGATGCTCACGCCTTGTTCGGCCGCCTCCGTGGCAAGTGTGCGGTGCACCGACGAAGGAATCCGAACCATGAAGCGGCCGCTGTAGCTTTTTTCTGCAAGCGCCTCGGGAACCGGCTCACCAGCGGTGTTCATCTCATCAACCACCGCTGCGACAACCCGACGGATGCCAGCGAGGGCTTTTTCAGGTGTGGCGGCTAGCCAGGACAGCGATGGGAATTCGGCGCAAAGGCCTACGTGCTCTTTGTCCTCAGCAGACCAGGTGACCCGATAGGTGTAGTGATTGATGTTCATGGTTTGGCACCCAGGCGTTCGATGGCGAGCAACACTTGCCTTACTTGGTAGGCCTTTGCTTTGCCCTTGTCGTTTTGAATATTCACTCTTGGGTTCCCGGGCCAAGGGGTCTTGTAGATGGTGTGGCTGCTGCCGTGTTGCCTGGGATTACCGAAAAAATGCTCGCAGATGCGCTGCAAGTCGGCAAAGCGCACGTTGGTGGGCTCTGTTCGCATTTGCTCGAAAATTTTTTCGAGAACTCCCATAAAAAAATGGTATCAATAGTGATAGCTACTGTCAACTCTCGCAGTCGAGCCCAACGAGGTGGAAGTCTGTGTGGCATTGAGGTGCATTGCGTCCTCGATCCAAGCCGATCCACCAAGTCAGCACACCAGGCGCAGGCCATGGCACCCTTCGTCCTGAGTCGACAAGCGGTATTCGCATGACCTTGCCAGCGCACTTGCCCCCCGATAATGAAAGGCTCCCTTCAACCGCCGGCCATCGCCCCCAACGCCCCTTGACTGCACCCGCCCCCGGGTCACCTGTCGTCGATTCGCAGCGCGCGGCCCATCGTGCCGCCCTTGGCGTGTTG
>CAIKZV010000104.1 GCA_903831925.1 uncultured Burkholderiales bacterium | reverse complement strand
GCGCGGATTGAGAACCAGTGCGCGTCCGAAGGCCAGCATCTGCTGCTCTCCGCCCGACAGTTGCGAGCCCAGGTTGCGACGCCGTTCGGCCAGTCTCGGAAACAGCTCGAAAACACGGGTTGGTGTCCAGAGGCCGGGGCGCGCCACGGCGGTCAGGTTTTCAAGCACCGTGAGCGATTTGAAGATATTGCGCTCCTGCGGCACCCAGCCGATACCGGCTGCCGCCCGCTCGTGGGCGGGCAGTGATTGAATCTCTCGACCTGCCAGGATGATGCGGCCGGCGTGTCGACGGGTCACTCCCACCAGGGTGTTGATCAGTGTGGTCTTGCCAGTGCCGTTTCGACCCAGCAGCGCAAGGGATCGCCCCTGTTCCAGACCAAAGCTGATATCGCCCAGCACGACCGCTTCCCCATAACCGCAACTCAGTGCGTCGACCTCGAGCAAGGTCTCAGCCATGGTCGACTCCTGGTGATGCCACTTCAGCCGCATCGCCGAGATAGACAGCCCTGACGCTCGGGTCGGCGGCGATCTGGCTGGGTGAGCCTTCGGTGAGCACGGCCCCATTGACCATGACCGTGATGTGGCGCGCGAAACTGAAGACCAGGTCCATATCGTGTTCGATCAGCAGCACCGAGACGTCCTTCGGCAGACCGGCCACCGTGTCGAGAATGTCCTGGCGCTCGGCTGCTGGAACACCCGCCGCCGGTTCGTCGAGCAGCAGCACCTTCGGTTGCAGCGCAACGGCCAGGCCGATTTCGAGCAGACGTCGCTTGCCGTAGGGCAATTCGCTGGTTCTTTGCTCGGCATGGTCGAGCAATCTGAATTGCGCCAGCAGGGACTCGCACTGTGCGCCGATGGTCCGATCGCTGCCAAGCGGTCGCCACCATCGCGCGCCGCCGCCGGTTCGGCTGGCGACCGCGAGCGCCAGGCTCTGAAGCGGCGTAAGCGAATCGAAGAGCTGGTTGATCTGAAAGGTGCGTACCAGGCCGAGCGCGACGCGCCGGTGCGGCGCCATGGTGGTGATGTCCTGTCCGCCCATCAGCACTTGTCCGCTGTCGGGCGCGAGCACGCCGGTCAGCTGGTTGATCAGTGTGGTCTTGCCGGCGCCGTTTGGGCCGATGAGTGCATGGCGCGCGCCGCGCTCGACGCGCAGCGACACATTGCTGGTTGCCAGGATGCCGCCGAAGCGTTTGACCAGCGCGCGGGTCTGCAGGATGGCGTCACTCATTGCCGCTGCCTGTGCCCCTGCGTTTGAGGAGCCCTTGCCAGGGCCGCACCAGCCGCTCGCGCCCGGCGAGCATCAGCACCACCAGAAACAGGCCGATCCAGAAGGTCCAGTATTGGGGCGTGATAGACGAAATGATGTCATGCAGCACCTTGAAGGCGATCGCGCCGATCAGGCCGCCCCAAAGCCAGCCTGCGCCGCCGATCACCAGCGCGAGCAGCACGTCAGCGCTGCGATGAAAATCCAGAACATCGAGCGAGACGAAGCCGGTGGTCTGGGCGAGCAAGGCGCCGGCGGCGCCGGCCAGCGCGGCACCCAGCGCATAGGCGATCGACAGACGCGCATTGACCGACAGGCCGATGGCCGCCAGTCGCAGCCGATTGTCTCGCAGGGCCTGCAGACTTAGCCCCCATGGCGAATGCACGATACGACGCATGATGACGAAGGCCACAAAAAGCACGGTCAGTGAGTAGAACGATGCGGTGCGTGCGGCCAGATCGAATTCGAAATGGCCAAGCAAGGGACCGATGACCACGCCCTGCAGTCCGTCTGCGCCGCCGGTGATCTGGTCGAAGCGGTTGGCAAGTTCCATCAGCACCAGTGCGACGCCCATGGTCACCATCAGGCGGGTGAGGTCGGTGCCGCGTACGATCATCGGGCTGGTGAGTACGCCCAGCAGCCCTCCCGCGAGCGTACCCACGGCCAGCCCGATCAGGGGATCGGGCATGACATGTTTGGCAAAGAGTGCCGCTGCATAGGCCCCGGTACCAAAGAAGGCCGCATGTCCCAGCGACACGATCCCGGCGTAGCCCAGAACGATGTCAAGGGACAGCGCAAACAAGCCAAGGATCGCGATCTCGTTGATCAGTGCCGCATGCTGCGGCAGCAAGACTGGCACGATCCAGATGGCCAGCCACAAGGCGATTTCCCAGAGGCGCCAGCGTACCGGTGCTTTCAGGCTGTGGGTGATGTCCTGCGCATTCATCGCCCGCCGCCCGAACGGGTGAAGAGCCCCTGCGGTCGCCACAGCAGGATGGCGATCATCAGCATGTAGACGATGAAAGCGCCCAGCTTGGGCAGGTAGTACTTGCCGAAGACGTCGGCGATGCCCAGCAGCAGTGCTGCGACCAACGGTCCTGTGATTGAACTGGTGCCGCCGACGGCGCAGACGATCAGGAAGTACACCATGAACTTGAAGGGAAAGCCCGGGTCCAGGCCGAGGATGTCGACACCCAGCGCACCCCCCAGGCCTGCCAGCCCCGATCCGGCGGCAAAAGTCAGCAGAAAAACCCGGTTGACCGGGATGCCCAGGCCCGCGGCAACCCGTGGATCGTCCACCGCAGCCCGAAGTCGGCTGCCAAAGCGCGTGCGGTTGAGCAGGGTCTGCAGGCCGAGGGTCAGTGTCACGCAGACCGCGATGATGAAGAGCCGATAGGCACCCATGCCCAGGCTGAGCGCGCCGGTGCCGAATTCGAAGCGCCCGCGCAGCCATTCTGGCGTCTGGACGTTGACCTGCGACGACCCCATGACGTAATCGACCGCAGCCACCGCCATGAAGGTCAGACCGATGCTGAAGAGGACCTGGTCGAGATGGGGCTTGCCGTACATGTGCCGGTAGAGCGTTCGTTCCAGCACAGCACCCAGCAATGCAGTCACCGCAAACGCCGCAGGCAGGCAGGCAAGAAAAGGCCAGTCGTGCGCGCGCATCAGCACCACCAGCACATACCCGCCCGCCATCGCGAAGGCGCCGTGCGCAAGATTGACGAAGTTCATCAGCCCCATCGTCACCGCCAGGCCCAGCGACAGGACGAAGAGCAGCATCCCGTAGGCAATGCCGTCGAAGAGCAGGGTCAGCACGGAAGTTCGCTCGTCAGGACCCTGTCGTACGCTCGAGGCTCATCGGTTCTTGCCGGGGTCCTTGACCGACTTGATCGTGTCGAACTCGATGTTCCAGAGTTGTCCGTCCTTCTTTTCGACCTTGCGGATGTAGACATCCTGGATGATGTCGCGAGTTTGCGCGTCGATCAGCACCTGCCCGCGCGGGCTCTCGAACAGCTGCCCCTTCATGGCGGCGACCAGCGCTTCGCCACCCGCGCCCTTGGTCGCATCAAGGCCTTTGTAGATCAGCCGCATGCCATCGTAGCCGCCGACCGCCATGAAATTCGGCCGGAATTTGTTGGCGGCCTGAAAGGCTTCGACAAATTACTTGTTCGCTGCGCTCGGGTGCGCGGCCGAGTAATGATGAGAGCTCACCACGCCGATGGCGACGTCGC
>CAIKZV010000103.1 GCA_903831925.1 uncultured Burkholderiales bacterium | reverse complement strand
GTACCCGCGGCCTTTGCCTGCTTTGCCACAGCGGTCCTTTTCCCGACGAGCGTCAGCAGGGCAACCTCGCCCCCGATCTGTCAGGAGCGGGCAGCCGATGGTCGGCAGCCCAACTGCGAGCGCGGATTGTCGACAGTCGTCGCATCAATCCGCACTCGATCATGCCGGCCTACCATCGGACACAGGGTCTCGAGCGGGTTGCTCCCGCCTTCAGGGATCGGCCGATTCTCGATGCGCAACAGGTTGAGGATGTGGTGGCCTACCTCACGACCCTTCGCAATGCGCCCGGAGCGACTCAGTGATGACGAGCAATTCGGTAGCGCAGACTGGCCGCCGGCATTCACTTCGGCTCATCGTGACCGGCGTCGCTGGCCTGGCAGCGGGCATCTGTCCGCTTTCCCAGGCAACGCCCTCCGAGATGCAGGCTGCCATTGCAGCCTTCTCGCGCGGCGTGATGCCGCAATCAGGCAGCGTGCGCCTGCTCGTGCCCGAGCTGGTTGAAAACGGCAATTCGGTTCCGGTGAGTGTGAGTGTCGACAGTCCGATGACCGAGCGCGACCATGTTCGGCGGATCGCGCTATTCAGCGAAAAAAACCCGCAACCGCAGGTCGCGGTCTTTCACCTTGGCCCGCGAAGCGGTCGTGCCGATGTCTCGACACGGATCCGGCTGGCCGATTCCCAGCGACTGGTGGCGATCGCCGAATTGACAGATGGGCGCTTCGTCCAGACCTCGGTCGATGTGATTGTGACCCTGGCTGCCTGCATCGAGAACTGAGATGGCCGGCGCACTGGTCAAGGTTCCGGCGCGGGCCAGGCGTGGTGAGGTCATCGACATCACCGCAATGGTCGCCCATCCGATGGAGACCGGCTTTCGCACCGGCGAGAACGGTCAGATCCTGCCGCGAAACATCGTGCGGTTCTTTGTCTGCCGCTACGACGATGTCGAGGTGTTTCGGGCCGAGTTCTTTCCGGCGATCACTGCCAATCCCTACATCGCGTTCACCACGATCGCGACCCGCACCGGAACACTCGAGTTTCGCTGGATCGATGACCGCGGCGCCGAAGTAATTGAACGCGCGCCACTCATCGTCGAATGAGGGCGCAGTGATGGGCCGCATCGGCTCGTGGTGCTGTTCTGGCCTTTCTGGCCTGATTCCGCTGCTCGTGTGGCTCGCGATTCAGTGCGGCGTGGCCTTCGGGCAGCCGGCGCCTGCGCCAGGGCTGCGGTCGGGCTTTGACACGATGAGTGCATCGACCCATGCGATGCAACGCGACGATGCCGCAAACCCCGGCATGTTGACCGTCAACGAAGGCGCGACGCTCTGGTCGCGGCCCGAGGGCGCATCGCAACGCGCCTGCGCAGGCTGCCATGGCGAGGCGAGCGTCTCGATGAAGACTGCGGCGGCCCGCTACCCGAGCTGGGACGAGCGTCTGAGCCGTCCGGTCGGGCTGTCGCAGCGCATCGCCCTGTGCCGTCAGCGCTATCAGGGGCTTGATGCCGCCTCACCCGATGCTCCGGCGCAACTTGCGCTGACCACCTTTGTTGCCCATGCCGCAAGAGGTGCGAGGCTGCAGCCCGATCCTGATCCGCGGCTTGTGCCCTGGCGCGAGCGAGGGCGGCTTCGTTTCGATCAGCGACTGGGGCAACTCGCCTTGTCGTGCGCCAATTGCCACGATGAGCGAGCGGGACTGCGACTGGGTGGCGCGACGATTCCACAGGGGCATCCGAATGGCTATCCGCTGTATCGGCTCGAATGGCAGGCGGTGGGCAGCCTTCAAAGACGCCTGCGAAATTGCCTCACCGGCGTTCGAGCCGAGCTCTGGCCATAGGACGCGATCGACTACATCGAGCTTGAACTGCATCTGGTCAATCGGGCTGCAGGGCTGCCGATCGAGACGCCGGCGGTGCGCCCCTGAGGGCGACTACACTACCAGCTCACGATGAGTCCACTCGATCCCGCGCAATCCCTTTTCGCCAAGGCCGATCCGTCAGCGCAAGCGTTGCCGGGCGACGGTTCCCGCGCGGATACCCTCGCTGATCGCGACCGGCGCTTCATGCAGATCGCCCTGGATCAGGCGGCGCTCGCCCAGTCAGCCGGCGAAGTACCGGTCGGCGCAGTGCTGGTTCGTGACGGGGAGGTGCTTGCCACCGGTTACAACCAGCCGATCGGCCGGCACGACCCGACCGCCCATGCCGAAATCGTGGCCTTGCGCGCGGCGGCCCGGCAGGTCGGCAACTATCGACTCAGCGGCTGCGAGCTTTATGTGACGCTGGAGCCTTGCGCGATGTGCGCCGGCGCGATTCAGCATGCCCGGATCGCACGGCTGGTATGGGGTGCCAAGGACCCCAAGACCGGCGCCTGCGGCAGCGTCGTCGATCTGTTTTCGCAGCCTTTGCTCAATCACCACGCGCAAGTGGTGTCGCAGGTCATGGCGCCTGAGTCGGCAGCGCTGCTGCAGGGGTTTTTCGCTGAGCGACGCGCGCTGGCCAGGCACCAGTCGCGGGCCGTACAAGCCGCAGCACCGCATTGCGAGTCCGTGCCAGGCGATCCGGTGGGGCGGCCTGAGCAGGCGCCCCGTCCCGAGCGCTGATTACTGGATCTTCGCTTTGGCGCGAAGGTCAGCCTGCATCGTCTGGATGCGACGGCGCTCGAGTTCCTGCTGGATCTGAGGCTTGACCTGCTCAAGGGGCGGTGCCTGAGTCTCGCGGACATCGTCAAGTCGGATGACATGCCAGCCGAAGTCGGTCTTGATTGCAATCTCGGTGGTCTGACCTTTCTCGAGCTTGACCAAGGCTTCGGCAAACGGCTTCACAAAGGTC
>CAIKZV010000102.1 GCA_903831925.1 uncultured Burkholderiales bacterium | reverse complement strand
TGCCGGTCGACATTCTCGAGAAGCTGTCGAAAGTGGCGGTCGATGGCAATGACACGCCGCGCGCAAAGCAGTTGCGCGAGAACTTCGCGATTCCGGATGCCACCAAAGGTCGGGAAGACGCACTGCGCATGTGGCGCGAGGTTGCGCCGATCTGGATCGCCGAAGCGACTGCGGTGGGCGTCAAGCTCGACTGATCCGAGCAGGCTTGCGGCGGCGGCCTTGTGCGACACAGTGCGCGCGGGCCGCCGAATCGGGCGACTTGATTGCCGTGCCGATCAGTCGGTTGATCAGGCCAGTCTGGGCATCCGCCACGGCAGCATCAGCCGGACTGGCAGCGATACCAGACGCGGGATGCTCAGGGACTCGTGAATCGAGGTCACCTGCTCGCCGAACAGGCCTGAGGCGAGCGTCGAGCGAACATAAAACGGTGTGTCCTCGAGGGTTTCGAGCACGCGCGCCGGTGAGTTGTCGTCGGTATGGATCGCCCGCGCGACTCGCCACAGCGATGCCGGCAGCTGCTGGCGAGCGGGCGGCTCAAATGCACTCGTCGTGCCATCGGGCGCAAATCGCTGGGCAATCACGCGTCCGGGGCCACTCGACGGTCTGACGTCGTAAATGACCGCGGTGCTGCCGTCATGCATGCGGGCGCGCGACCAGTCCCAGTCGACAAAGCCCTTTTCAATCGGCTCGTCACCTTCATTCGAATCCATGTAGGCCGCACCGCTCCAGCTGACGCCTGGCTGATCGAGTGTGACCTCGATCCGTGCGCAGGGGGCGATCGGGCCCCATCGGTGGCGATCATTGGCATCGAGAGGAGTGACGAAGCGGCAAAGCGCACTCGGCACCAGCCTGATGCGGCCCTTGACGGCCCGCGGCAACGGCACTGAACACTCGTCGAAATCGACCACCAGCGCCTCGCCATCCCAGGCCATGCGGCTGGGGCCAACGACGAATTCGCGGGCGCTGCGTCGGGTGCGGCGTCGACCGCGTTCGGTCATCGCCCAGCGTTTGCCGCCGTCGCCATAGAGCGCAACATTGATTGCGCAGAAGTCTTCCGGGTCGCCTTTGCCGTAAGCGCGGGAAAAAGCGTAATAAGGCGAAAAGACGCTGCCTACAAAGGCGATGATGCTGAGGCCATGGCGGCCGTCGTCGCTGAGTGCGTCGAGGTACCACCACAGATAACCGCCATTGGGGACCGTCTGATCGAAGCGGGGCACTCCTTGGGAGTCGCGCCCACCGCGGCCATTCGAGAATGCACCCTGAGTCATGTCGATGTCAGGGCCAGTCGGCCAGGAGGGATCCTGGCCGACCTAGCGATGCCCGCGTCAGTTGGTTGCGCCGACGACCTTGTTGTCGTCTGTTGCGCCGGCAGCCGGCGCTGCCGCTGCGGGAGCAGCACTTGTCGACGCCGCCGCCGGGGCACCTGCGGCACCCGCTGAGCCGGCCGCACCGCTCGCACCAGCGTCTGACGCCGATGCCGCGGAGGCGGTCGATGCACCGCCTGCTGCGCCAGCGGCAGCGACCGTCACCGGCAGCGGGCCGAGCAGCTCACGATGGTGCTTGGCCATCTCCGCACCGTAGAGCGGCTTGAAAGCGCCTTGATGGCAGGTGCCACAGCCCACTTTCGCGACATCACCCTTCGGTCCGAGACGATTGGCCGGGAACGTACCGGTCAGTGGCGTCAGGTAGTCGTTATTGAGATCGCGTGCCATCCGGATGCCGTACCAGGCAGTTGCCCGGGTGGGCGGGGACACGTCCCACGACTGAAACGACTGGGTGTTGTGGCAATAGGTGCAATTGACGCCCAGCGACTGCGACATATGCATCATCAGGCCGTAGGTGAACTCGGCCTGCTTGGTCGAGTTCCGGTTGGCGGCATCGCCGGTCATTGCCAGCGCCTCCTTGCCGTTGACCCGGATCGGCTTGGCATCCTGCAGATACTGGCTAAGCGGATCGTAGGGCAGCGACGAATAGGCCACGGTGGGAGACGGCTGGTTCTGGCCTTCCAGATCGCCCAGCAGTGCACCGGTCGAGCGCTTGTCGGCCGGGGCAAACCAGACCTGGTTGGGTACTGGATTGCCGCGGTGGCAGGTGTAGCAGGTCACGCCAGTTGCACCCACATGGGACTTCCAGTCGGCGTTGACGTGTTGCGTCATCTGCATCATCCGACGAGCCACGACCTTGGTGTATTTCGAGTCATCGGCAAAGTTCGCCGCGTTGTGGCAGTAGGTGCAGCCTTCTTTGGGAGCGACCCATTGGGTGATCGACACCATATTGCGGGCGAACTCACCGACGCTCAGCTCGCCAAGGACCTTGACATTCTGATAGACGTCCTTGGCCTTCGGCCCGTCTGCGCTGGCCGCTGCGGCCGGTGCGGGCGCAGCATTCAGCGAGGCCTGGGTGGCGAGCAGCCGCTGGTTGTAGAGCTGCTGCATGCCGGTGCCGCGATAGCCTGTCTGGACACTTTCGATTGGCGGTCGCTCGCAGCCTGCCAGCACAGCGAGCGCTGCAACCGGCAGGATGAGCGATCGGAAGCGAAATGCTCGAATCATTATTTTGCTCCCAACATGTTGATTTCGACGCGACGCGCAGAGGCGTCTTCACCCGAGACATTTGCTTCTGTCTGAATCGGCTTTTCGAGGACCAGACGGTCTTCGGCGATGCCTGCTCCGACCAGCGCGTCCCGTACCGCGAATGCCCGGTTCTTGGACAGTTCCTCGTTCATGGCCCGATCGCCTGTTGCCGAGTGGTAGCCCGAGATGCTGACCTTGAGGTCCGGCTTGGCGGCCAGTTCTGCGGCCAGCTCTTTGATGACGGCGGTCTGCGCATCGACGATCGCCGTCGAGGCGACCGGGAAATAGACCACTGCGCCAGTTGCCGTGCGAGCGGCGGTACCGTCGAGCGACTTGGCAACCGGTGCTGCCGGACGCTGCAGTGCCGGGTCGACCACCACCTTGTAGCTGGTGGGATAGTGAGGTACGACACCATGCTTGGCCGACCAGAGATACCAGTTGTCGACGACCGGGCCGGTCAGCAGGATACCGATGCCGCCCACAAGCGGGCACAGCACGGCAAACCACCAGGCCCAGCGGTGAATCGACTCCATCGTCGCGTTAAAGCCCATCGTCCAGCGCCAGAACAGACCGGCGCGCTCGGATGCGGTGCCACGATCGACGATCTGCTCGATCTCGCGCTCGCCGCCGAAGCGGCTGACCGCCAGGATGGTCGCGCCGTGCATCGCGAAGAGCAGCACCGAGCCGTACAGGAAGACGATCGACAGGGCGTGGAAGGGGTTGTAGAACAGGTTGCCGTGGCGCAGCGACAGGGCGGAAACCCAGTCGAGGTGAGGGAAGATGCCAAAGGGCACCGCCTCCGACCAGCTGCCCATCATGATCGGACGGAAAAAGCCGCAGACCAGATAGAGCCAGATCGCCGCTGCGAAAGCCCAGGCGACATGCGTGCCCAGCCCCAGCTGTCGAGCCCGCCGATAGGTTCGAGCCCACCAGAGGAACATCGACGTGGTCAGCATGAAACCGACGATCAACCACCAGCCGCCATGGGCCAGCGGCGGAATGCTCAGGCCATAACTCGGCGGCGGCGGCTCAAGCGCGAGCCAGAACAGCTGGCGCACGAGCTGGATGGGATTCCAGTCGACCGAGGCCAGCATATTGAAGCCGATGATGTTGAACGCCAGGGTTCCGAAGACCAGCGAGGCCACGCCCAATCCACCGAGATAGACCGGACCGATCTGGGCATTGCCCAGTCGACCGAGAAGGTGGACAAAAAAGGGCTGGCCTTCGCGCTGCCAGTCTTCACGCGGCAGCGCAACGCCCGCTTGGGTCGGGCCAGTCGGCTGGACCGTTGTAAACAGATTTTGATAGTCAGCCATGTTGGATCTCCTCAACTCGGTCCGGACTAGTGCTGCCAGATCGGCAGGTTCAACCACCAGCCCCACCACTCGGGCCAGCCGCGGGTCCAGAACGGACCGCTGATCACGATGCAAAGCGCTGCAAACCAGACTGCCGACAGCGCGAGGAACAGGCCCAGACGATGGATGCCCAGCGTGCCCACCGAGTAGCCGATCAGATCGCGAAAGAAGGTGTCTTCATGCTCGGGCGTCTTGACCGTCTCGCCGGCCTTTGGGTTGACCGCCGACAGCACCAGTCCGCCGTGCATCGACAGTGCCAGCGTGGTCGCGAAGAACAGGCTCGCCGCGATCATGTGCGCCGGGTTGTAGTGAAAATGCAGGTACTGGTAAGCAACGTTGCTCACCCAGTCGAGGTGCGAGTAAATGCCGTACGGGAAGGCATTGCCCCATGCGCCCATCAGGACCGGGCGAATCACCTGCAGGGTGAAGTAGGCAAAGATCGCGAAGCTGAAGGCGAAGGGCACGTGATAGCCCATGCCGAGCTTGCGGCAGATCTCGACCTGACGAAGCGCCCATGAACAGAAGGCACCGAGCGCGCAGACCGTGATGATCTGCCATAGCCCGCCCTCCATCAGCGGCGCGAATCGAAGCCCATACGACAGATCGGGCGGAGCAATGCTGATCTGCCAGAGGTTCCAGGTCGGACCCATGGCGGCAGCCCAGAGGATCATCGTGGTGCCAAGCAGCGCGAAGAACGCTGTCGTGACGCCAAAAAAGCCCACATAGAACGGGCCAACCCAGAAATCGAAGAGATCGCCCCCGACTAGGGTGCCTCCGCGAACCCGGTATTTTCTTTCGAAGCTCAGCATTGCCATGATTGGATCCCCTGACTCTGACGCGGCTCAGCCCTTGCGCGGCCGCACTCGGTCGTTATTTGTAGACGGGCGACACCGGTCAAAAAGACCGGCGCGCCGTCGGTCAAGCAGAAAACCGGTCCTTCTTACTTCGAAGGATTCGGCGTGTTCTGCATTGCTGCCCCAGCCCTTGCCGCCGCTGCTTTGACGGTGTCCGGGTGCCAGGTGTTGATGTTGTAACGGTCGCCACTGATCTGGATCAGATGGATGCTGGTCGACACGAAAGCAATCAGGAGTCCGGTGAGGATGATCGCTTTGCGCGGGTCGACGATTCGCCAATAACGCCACATGTTTGTGTCCTTTCTTCAACTCAGATGGGAAATGACTGTGTAGACAGCAGACTTCGAGCCGTCCCACATCGATTGCGCGCCTTCTGCCCCAGGCAGCCAGGTACGCCAGTTCCAGAACAACATCTGCCCCAAGACAGCAAGCGTCATGAAAATGACGAACATCACCAGAAAGGTCAGGTGTAAACCATCGAGGGGTCTGACCATCCCTTGCGATGAGTGTTCAACGGTTTCCATAGCCATATTTGCCACCTTCGGGTTTCGCTGTCAGAACCAGGGACGCCAGATCCACACCAGGCTGTGCGCAACGAATGCGCCTACGGCCCAGAGGATGTAACCCTGGACGTAGTACTGGTGGAATTCCTGGCACTCTGCGTCCGTCAGACCGGACGGATTCACTTTCTCTGCCATTGTTAAGACCTCCAAAGAATGTGCCTTCTGGCGATGACATCGCCGTTCGGCCTACTCAACACTGCCGCCCCGTTTCCGGTGCGACTCCCAAATGCCGGGCGAACCCAGCGCCTTGTCAGGTCGATCGAAGTGGAACCGGCGCGCATTACGCGGCCTGCTCCAGTCTCGATCGACCGAACAACTTCGCGAAGCCTTCGGCTTCGACTGTTTCCTGTCCTGCAGCCCGCGCGTCCTGTTCGGCGCGGTCTCGTATCCGCTTGGCGGCCGAGATCCGGACAAGCACCGGCTCGGCCTCGATCATTTCCTCGAACATCCGGTGCGCTTCCGGCTCCCACGGCATCGAACCGACACCCGAGGCACGGCTCGGGGTGGCATCGATGCGGTCCATCTCGGTGCCCAGCGGCAGGATGTGGAAGAGCGCATCGAAGAGCGCGTTGCACACCTCCTGCATGACATAGGTCGCGCCGGAGTAGCCCATGAAGGGCGTGC
>CAIKZV010000101.1 GCA_903831925.1 uncultured Burkholderiales bacterium | reverse complement strand
GGTCATGAGGTGAATGAGATTTTCTTCGACAACGTCAAAGTGCCTGCACAGAATTTGGTTTTCGAAGAAAACAAGGGATGGACTGTTGCCAAGTATTTGCTTGGACATGAACGAATGGGTTCTGGCAGTGTGGGCGCCAGTCGACGCGAGTTGGCCGCTTTACGTGCCTTGGCAGGACGTGAACTTAAAAATGGCAAACCCCTGATTGAGGACGTGCGCTTCAAAGACAAGTTATCGCGTGTTGAAATTGAACTGGATGCGTTGGAAATTACTTCAATGCGCTTTTTGGATCAAATGCGACGCACCGGCCAGCCCCCGGGTGCTGATGTGTCGATGCTCAAGATCCGAGGCACCGAGATCCAGCAAGGCATCACCGAGTTGATGATGCAGGCAGTCGGCCCGATGGCGCAGCCGTTTGCCGCAGTCGACAACGGCGCGATCGATCACTACAAATCTCGCTTGGCGCCGCGTTATTTCAATCTGCGCAAGGCCAGCATCTACGCCGGATCGAACGAAATCCAGCGCAACATCATCGCCAAGATGACCTTGGGCCTCTGACCCGGAGCATGTCATGAACTTCGAATACAGCGAAGAGCAGCAGCAACTGGCTGACTCGATTGGCAAGTACCTGGCCAATGAATACAGCTTCGAAAAGCGCAAGGCGATCCTCAAGTCGCCCAGCGGGTTGAGCGATGCGGCCTGGACCACGTTTGCCGAACTCGGCTTGACATCGATTGCGTTGCCCGAGGCCGATGGTGGTTACGGGGGTGGTGCGCTCGACTTGATGGCCGCGATGGAAGCCTGCGGCGAGGCGCTGGTGGTCGAGCCTTTGCTCGACAACATCGCGCTGGGTGGCCGCCTGGTGTCGCGTGCAGGGTCGGCGGCGCAACGCCAAGCGATGTTGCCGGGCCTGATGGCCGGCAACCTCAAACTGGCTTTCGCCGGTCTTGAGCCCGGTGGCCGCTATGAGTTAACACCCAGCAAGACCCACGCCCGTGCAGCCGGCGACGGCTGGGTGCTGGATGGCGAGAAATGTGTGGTGTTCGGTGCGTCTTCCGCCGACACCCTGATCGTCTCGGCGTTGGCCGGGCCGGCCGGCGGCGTCAGCCTGTTCCTGGTCGACCGTCACGCCGAGGGAGTGACGCTCAACCCCAGTCGCAGCGTCGACGGCCAGCGCGCAGCCGATGTCCGTCTGGTCGGCGTCAAACTGGCGGCGGACGCGCTGCTCGGTCCGCTCGGCGCAGCGATGCCGCTGATCGAAGAGGCGGTCGATTTCGCCACCGCGTTGCTGTGCGCCGATGCGATTGGCGCGATGAAAAGTGCCAACGATGCGACGCTGGAATACATGAAGACCCGCAAGCAGTTTGGCGTGTCGATCGCGTCGTTCCAGGTGCTGCAGCATCGCATGGTCGAGATGTACATCGTTTGCGAGCAGGCGCGGTCGATGGCGATCATGGCGGCATCCAAGGTTGACACTGGCGGCGATGCGGCTGACCGGTCGCGCACAGTGTCGATGGCCAAGGTCAAGATCGCCGATGCGGCACGTCAGATCAGCCAAGAATCGG
>CAIKZV010000100.1 GCA_903831925.1 uncultured Burkholderiales bacterium | reverse complement strand
TCGAAGCCCTTGAGCAGGTCGGGCACGCCATAAGTCATGCGCAGCTGGCCGGTGACCGAATCCATGCCGACCGCTGCCAGCGCAAAGCCCAGCATCATCGCGGCAAGGGTCTTGGCGGGTGCTTCCTTGCTCATGCCCACGAAACTGCAGAAGGTGAGCAACTGGACCGCAAAGAATTCGGGTGGACCGAATTTCAGCGCAAATCGGGCGAGCACCGGCGCGAGGAAGGTGATCAGCAGGACCGCGAAGAGCGCGCCCACAAACGACGAGGTGAAGGCCGCGGTGAGCGCCTGCGCCGCTTTTCCCTGCTGCGCCATCGGGAAGCCGTCGAAGGTGGTCGCCACCGACCAGGGTTCACCCGGAATGTTGAAGAGGATCGAGGTAATTGCGCCGCCGAACAATGCACCCCAGTAGATGCACGACAGCATGATGATCGCCGAGGTCGGGTTCATCGAGAAGGTGAGCGGCAGCAGGATCGCCACGCCGTTGGCGCCACCCAGGCCGGGCAGCACACCGATCAGCACGCCAAGCAGGATGCCGATCACCATGTATCCGATGTTCGGCAATGTGAGGGCCACCGAAAAGCCGTGGCCGAGATCGAGAAGTTCTTGCATGATCGTCGGTTCGCCTCAGAGACCCAGCAACTGCTCAAGCGGCCCTTTGGGCAGGGGCACCAGAAACCAGCGCTCGAATACCGCAAAGAGCAGCAGCGGCACACCGACCGACACCAGCGCGATCAGCCAGGGCTGGTTGCGACCGTATCGGAACATGAAGTAAGCGATCAGCAGGGCCGAGGCCACATAGATGCCGAGCACCGCGATGCCGGCCACGAAAACCACCATCGGAATGAAGATCGACACCACTCGCCCGAGCTGCTCACGATCGGCAAACTCGGCGTTGGAGCCATACCATTTGCGAAGCTGACTGATGAGGATCCAGGTGCTTGAGGCCATCAGCATCAGTCCGATGTAGAACGGGAAATAGCCGGCGCGCGGACCATCCTCGGCCCAGCCTGCGCCCACCCGAAGACTGTCGCTGATCACCAGCGCGGCGATGCCCATCAGCAGCAGCGCCGCAATGACCTCGGGCCAGCGAACGCTGACCGATCGAGGGGCCGACGCCAGGGATTGATCGGAGTTTGAATCTTGCATCACGAGGTTCGCAGGCGAATTCATCAGAAAAACAGGAACCGGCCGGCCCCTGTCGGGATGGATCAGTTGGCCATGAAGCCGGCTTCTTTCATCAGCACACGGTGCAGCTGTTCATTGCGTCCGAGCCAGTCGACGAATTCCTGGCCGCTCATCGAGGTCTGCTTGAAGGCGCCCTTGTCCATGAACTCTTTCCACTCGGGCAGCGCACGAACTTTCTTGAACAGATCGAGGTAGTAGGCCACCTGCTCGGGCTTGACACCCGGCGGCATGAAGATGCCACGCAGCATCACATACTCGACCGGTATACCGGCCGAGGTGCAGGTCGGGATATCGGCCCAGGACTGGGTGGCGGTGACCTTGGCGCTGTAGGGCATCTTGTCCTTGTCCATCACGCACAGCGCGCGCAGCTTGCCGGCGCGCCAGTGGGACTCGGCTTCGATCGGGTTGTTGACCGTCGCGTCGATGTGATTGCCGACCAGCTGCACCGCGACATCGCCACCGCCCTTGAAGGGGATGTAGGTCATCTTCTTGCCGGCCGCCTTTTCCATCATCACGGTGATGATCTGGTCTTCCTGCTTCGAGCCGGTGCCGCCCATCTTCAGGGTATTGGAAGGCTGCGACTTGAGTGCCTCGAAAAAGGCCTTCGGCGTCTTGTAGGGAGACTCTTCATTGACCCACAGCACGAATTCGTCGAGCGCCAGCATCGTCACCGGCGTGAGATCGCGCCAGTTGAAGGGGACGCCGGTCGCAAGTGGCGTCGTGAAAAGATTCGACAGCGTGATCACGATCTTGTGCGGATCGCCGGCTGCGCCCTTGATCGCCAGAAAGCCCTCAGCACCGGCGCCGCCCGACTTGTTGACCACGATGATCGGCTGCTTGGTGAGGTTGTTCTTGGCGACCACGCCCTGAATGAAGCGCGCCATCTGGTCTGCGCCGCCACCGGTACCGGCGGGCACGACGAACTCGATCGGCTTGGCCGGCTCCCAGGCCTGGGCCTGCGCGGCAGCGCTCGCCAGAGCCCCAAGCGCAAAGGCTGCAGCGGCGGTCAGATGTCGGAATGTCGAAGCGTTCATGGCGTCTCCTGATGTGTCGTGATTGATCGGTCGGCGCCTCTCGGCGCCCCCTGGTTAAACATTGCCGCGGTCTTTTGCCGAAGAAGTGTGCAAAGGACGGGGGCGGCGGTCGTGCGATCGGCTTGAAAAGGCTGCGACAAGCGCTCAGCCAAGCCCGAGTTTTGCCGCGAGACCGATGCGCTGCAGCTTGCCGGTCGCGCCCTTCGGAATCTCGTCGAGAATCAGGATTCGCTTGGGCACCTTGAAGTCGGCAGCACGCTTGCCGACGAAGTCCTGCAGCTCACGCTCGGTGGCCTGCTGACCTTCGCGCAGCACGACGGCCGCTGCCACTTCCTCGCCGAGCTTCGGATGCGGCATGCCAAAGCACACCACCTGCGCCACAGCCGGATGGTCCATCAGCATCTCGTCGACCTCGCGCGGGCTGATCTTCTCGCCACCGCGATTGATGATTTCTTTCAGACGACCGGTGAGCGACAGATAACCCTCGGCATCGAGCGTGCCCTGATCCCCAGTGCGAAACCAGCCGTTGGTATAGGCCTCTGCATTGGCCTTCGGGTTGCTTTCATAGCCGGCGGTCACATTAGGACCACGAATAACGATCTCGCCGATCCCGCCGGGTGCGAGCAACTGGCCATCTTCGGACATGATCGCGATCTCGGGGCCAGCCGCCACGCCGACCGAACCGGGCTTTCGCACTGCCGGCGGCAAGGGGTTGGAAGCCATCTGATGCGTTGCCTCGGTCATGCCATACGACTCGATGAGAGGCGCCTGAAACACCTCCTCGAGTTCGCGGATGACCTGGGGCGGAATCGAGGACGACGAGGAGCGCAAAAAACGCAGCGGATTGCGCTTGATCACCTCGGCATTCTTGCCGGCTCGCGCAAGAATCGTCTGGTGCATCGTCGGCACTGCGGTGTACCAGGTCGGCTTGCACTCATCCATCCAGCCGAAGAACTTCAGCGCATTGAAGCCCGATGTGCAAAAGACCTGCGACCCGGCCGACAGCGGCGCAAGCACGCCGGCGATCAGGCCATGGATATGAAAGAGCGGCATGATGTTCAGACCGCAGTCGGTCGAGGTCAGCTGCAGCGTCTGGCGGATATGGTTGGCCGAGGCGCACAGGTTGGCCTGCGACAGCGGCACG
>CAIKZV010000099.1 GCA_903831925.1 uncultured Burkholderiales bacterium | reverse complement strand
GCTTTTCGGCGCCGATGGTGCGCCGCTGACGCCCCGGCGCTATATAGTTGGGTCACAACCAGACACAGGAGACGCCATGAGCTACCCGATCATCTCGGCCGATTCCCATATCACCGAGGCGCCCGACACCTACACAGCCCATATCGACCGGGCCTGGCGCGACAAGGCGCCCCGCCTCATCTCCATCGACGGGCAGGGCGATGCCTTCCAGATCGACGGCATGAAGCGACCGATCAATCTCGGCCTTGTGGCCGCGGCCGGCAAGCTGCCCGAAGAGATCACCGAGACCGGCGTGAAATTCAGCGACCTGCACCGCGGCGGCTGGGATCCGGATGCCCGCATGGCCGATCAGGACCGGGACGGCGTGGCTGCCGAGGTCATCTACCCCACGGTCGGGATGCTCCTGTGCAATCACGCCGACTTCGATTACAAGAAGGCCTGCTTTGACGCCTACAACCGCTGGATCGCGGACTTCTGCGGTCGGCATCCGACCCGCCTGCTCGGCTGCGGACAGTCCGCCGGCCGCTCGCCTTCCGAGATGATTCAGGACTTCAAGGCGATCAAGGCGCTCGGGCTGCGCGGCGTGATGATGCCGGGCAATCCGGCGCTCGAGGATTACGACTCGCCGATCTACGACCCGGTGTGGGAGGCGGCGATCGAGCTCGACCTGCCGCTGTCATTCCACATCCTGACCGCGCGTGGCAATTCGACCGTGCGCGGGCCGCGCATCAACAGCTTCCTGTCGATCATCCGCGGCAACCAGGACATCATGGGCACGCTGATCTTCGGTGGTGTGTTCCAGCGCCATCCTGATCTTCGCGTGGTGTGTGTCGAGGCCGATGCCGGCTGGGTGCCGCATTACCTCTATCGCATGGATCACGCCTACAAGCGCCACCGCAACTGGCTCGCGCCGGGCGTCAAGCTCGAGAAGCTGCCGAGCGAGTATTTCTCCGAGCATATCTACACCACTTTCCAGGACGACTGGGTGGCTTTCCGTTCGGCCGATCAGATGAACTGGCGCCGACTGATGTGGGCCAATGACTTTCCGCATTCGGATTCGACCTGGCCCTGGTCGCAGGAGATGCTCGCCGAGCAGTCGAAGGTGCTGAGCGGCGAACAGCGGCAGGCGATCCTGTGCGACAACGTTGCGCAGCTCTACAAGATCGACCTGGCGGCGCTGCACAAGACACCGCTGGCCGCCTGAGGTCGCGCTTCTCGCTTGGGCTAACATCGGCGGATTCCCCTACGGAGTCCGTCCATGAGCAAGTCCATCATCTCGAGCGCCGGCGCCCCGGCCGCCATCGGCCCCTATTCGCAGGCGGTCAGGGTCGGCAGCACGGTCTATCTGTCGGGTCAGATCGCGCTCGATCCGGTGAGCGGTCAACTGGTCGAGGGCGGCTTCGAGCCACAGGTCCATCGGGCTTTTCAGAACATGAAAGCGGTGACCGAGGCCGCCGGCGGCTCGCTGGCCGACGTGGTTAAGCTCACGCTTTTTCTGACCGATCTGGCCGATTTCCCCAAGGCTAACGAGATCATGCAGACCTACTTTGTGCAGCCCTATCCGGCGCGCTCGACCGTCGGTGTGGCGAGCCTGCCGCGGGGCGCGCTCTTCGAGGCCGAAGCGGTCATGGTGCTGGCCTGATCCCTCGCTTGCGGTGACCGACCTCGGCAAGTTCGCGCGGCTCGGCATCCGCACCGAAGCCGATCTCCTGCTGCATCTGCCGCTGCGCTACGAAGACGAGACCCGCATCGTCGCGATCGCCGACGTTGCGCCCGGCGAGACCGCTCAGGTCGCCGGCGAGGTCTGCAGCAACGAGATCGTGACCCGACCCCGACGCATGCTGCAGGTCGAACTCGATGACGGCAGTGGTCGCATCGGTCTGCGTTTTCTGAATTTCTACGGCTCGCAGGTCGCGCAACTCGCGGTCGGTCGCCGCCTGCGTGCCATGGGCGAGGTGCGGGGTGGCCTCTTCGGTCTGGAGATGGTCCATCCGCGCTACCGGATGCTGGGCGGCGCCGATCGGCTGCCCGCAACGCTCACACCGGTCTATCCCACCGTGGCCGGCATCGGTCAGTCCGATCTGCGCCGCAGCATCCTCGAGGCGCTGGCCCGCACCGACTGGGCCGACACGCTTCGCCCCGGCTGCGCCGAGCGCCTTGGACTGCCGGCGCTGATGCCCTCGCTGCGACTGCTGCATCAACCGCCGCCGGATACACCCCTGTCGGCGATCGAGGACCGCACGCATCCGGCCTGCCGCCGTCTGGCTTTCGAGGAACTGCTGGCGCAGCAGCTGTCGCTCAAGCGTGCTCGCGCGGCCCGTGCCCGCCAGCGCGCGGTGCCGCTGCCCGATCAGGCGCAGACGC
>CAIKZV010000098.1 GCA_903831925.1 uncultured Burkholderiales bacterium | reverse complement strand
GGGCACGACATGGCGCAGCCTGCGCTGGTCATGCGCCTCCCAGCGCGCGACCGGTCCCTGGAAATACGACAGGTATTTCTTCGCGACCCGCACCGCGTCGGCTTCGTCCTTGACCAGGATGTCGACCACGCCGTTGGGCACCTGGAACGACATCGGCCCGACCTCTTCGGGCGTGTAGATGCCCAGCCCGCCGCGTTCGATCATCGCCGGCCCACCCATGCCCAAGGTTGACCCTTCGGTGGCGATGATCACGTCGCTGCAGGCCACCAGGGCGGTGTTGCCGGCAAAGGTGCGGCCGTTGACGATCGCCACCAGCGGCACCAGCCCGCTCAGGCGCGAGAAGGTGGTGAAGGTGTGGGTATCGAAGGCCACGCGCGGCCCGACATGGTCGTCGCCCGGTCGTCCGCCACCGCCTTCGCCAAAGAGCACCAGCGGCATCCGGAAGCGCTGCGCCAGATCGAACATCCGATCCTGCTTGTAGTGGTTGCGCCGCCCTTGCGTGCCGGCCAGCACGGTGTAGTCGTAGTGCACGATGATCGCCCGCGAACGGGTGTCATCGAAGAGATCGCCGTTGATCGAACAGGTGCCGGCCACCACGCCATCGGCAGGCGTCTCGCGACGCAGGGTGTCGGCGTCGTGGCGCTGGTGCTGCATCGCCACCACCAGCGGCCAGTATTCCTTGAAGCTGCCCGGATCGGCGAGCTCGGCGATGTTCTCGCGGGGCATGCGACTGCCCTGGGCATGACGCCGGGCCACCGCCTTGTCGCGATGGGCATCGAGCGTCAGCGCATGGCGATCGAGGACTTCCCGCAGATCAGCGCGGATATGGTCGGGGTCGACCGTAGCGGCGGCCACCGTCGCTTCGCCCGCACCGTCGACCGCTTCAACGAAGACAATCGGATAGCCCTCGCGAACCACATCGCCTCGGGCCATGGTCACTGCACGCACGACACCGCCCTGGCTGGCCGCGATGACATGCTCCATCTTCATCGCCTCGACGATCGCCACCTGCTGGCCGGCTCGCACGGTATCGCCGGGCGCGACGTCGATGGCCACGATCGTGCCCTGGATGGGCGCGACCAGGCCGATCGAACCATCGGGCCCGAGCGGCTTGTCGGCATCGGCCGCGCCAGCCGCCTCCTGAGTGCGCTCGGCCTTGACCTGCGCATCGTGGGCAAAAAGGGCAAGCGGATCCCGGCTGCTGACGCGAGCGCCGGCGTGGCCTGCGGCCGACTGCATGGTGCCAGCCTGCTTGATGGCGGCCTGCATCGTGCCGGCCTGCGCGCCGTGCGCGCCTGCCACGAAACGCTGGCGCTGGTCGCCCCGGTCACGGGCGAGATCGGCGAGATGCTCGTCAACCCACCGGGTATGGATACGCGCCGCAGCGAAATCCTCATGCGACAGGATGTTGTGCAACATCGCGGTGTTGACGCCTGCGCCTTCGATGCGAAATTCGCTCAGCGCCCTCAGGCTGCGACCGATGGCATCGGCAAAGCGGCCACCCGGGGCATGGCAGATCAGCTTGGCGAGCAGCGAGTCGAACGCCGTGCTGGTGCGATAGCCGGTATAGCCGAAGCCGTCGGTTCGCACCCCCGGACCACTGGGCGCCTCGTAGGCAGTGAGCGTGCCGCTGCCGGGTTTGATCACGCCATCGGCGCCGAGTGTCTCGAGGTTGACCCGCAGCTGGATCGCATGGCCTCGCGGTCTTGCGATCGCAGGATCATCCAGGCCGAGTTCGGCAAGCGTTGCACCCTGCGCCAGCCGGATCTGGCTTTGCACCAGATCGACGCCGGTAACCGCCTCGGTCACGGTATGCTCAACCTGCAGTCGCGCGTTGGCCTCGATGAACACGAAGGGCTGCGCACCGGCCTGCTCACCCGCATCGACCAGAAACTCGAAAGTGCCGAGATTGGTATAGCCCACACTGCGGGCAAAGCGCAGTGCCGCCGCATGAATATCGCGGCGCAGACCGTCGTCGAGTGCCGGGGCCGGCGCCACCTCGATCAGCTTCTGGAAACGCCGCTGAACGCTGCATTCGCGATCGCCGAGATGGATCACATTGCCCGCGCGATCACCCAGGATCTGCACCTCGATATGACGGGCCCGCGCAATGAAGGCCTCGACAAACACATCCGGCACGCCAAAGGCAGCCTGCGCTTCGGACTGACAGCGCGCAAAGGCCGGGCCGATCTCGTCGGCCGAAAACACCGCCCGCGTACCGCGCCCACCGCCGCCCGCGACCGCCTTGATGATCATGGCGCCGCCCGACTTCAGCGATGCGAAAAAGTCTTGCGCCTCCTCGAGGCTGACCGCCCGGTCGATGCCCCGCGTGACCGGCACATCGGCTTTGATCGCGGCCGCGCGCGCACGCGCCTTGTCGCCGAAGAGTTCGAGATGATCGACCCCCGGCCCGATGAAGCGCAGACCGGACTGTGCGCACAATCGCGCGAAATCGGCGCGCTCGGACAGAAACCCGTAACCGGGATGCACTGCACCGCAGCCGGTCTCGCGGGCCGCAGCCACGATGGCCTCGGCATCGAGATAAGCTGCGGCCCCCTGGCCGGTCAGTGCATGCGACTGATCGGCCGCACGGACATGCAGACTGTCGGCATCGTCGCGCGAAAAGACGGCCACCGTCCAGATACCGAGGTCGGCTGCTGCGCGCGCAATGCGGATCGCAATCTCGCCGCGATTGGCAATCAGAATCCGGTCAGGCATCGAAGCGTCCAGGAAGGGTCAGGTGCCGCCGTCGACCCGAAGGATCGCACCGGTGGTGAAGGACGATGCCGAGCTCGCGAAATAGAGCGCCGCGCCCACGATTTCATCGGCCTCGCCACCGCGCTTGAGCGCAATGCGGGTGGCCGCGCGCTGCTTGAAGACCTCCATGTCCCAGGCCTTCGAGATGTCGGTGAGGAAGGGCCCGGCCATGATGCTGTTGACCCGGACCTTCGGCCCGAAAGCAAAGGCGAAGGATCGGGTGAGATTGTTCAACCCGGCCTTGGCAGCGCCATAAGGCTCGGCATTGGGCGCCGGATTGACCGCCGCCACCGACGACACATTGATGATGCTGCCGCCGTCGCCCGCAGCCATGCGTTCGCCGACCAGCGAGCCCAGTCGGAACGGCCCCTTCAGGTTCACGCCGACCACCTTGTCGAACAACTCCTCGGTGACCGCCGACAACTTCGG
>CAIKZV010000097.1 GCA_903831925.1 uncultured Burkholderiales bacterium | reverse complement strand
GGCCGGTCGGATCGCCCACCAGCGGGTAGCTGACCTTGGCGATGGTGTCCGAGCTGTCGTGCCAGGCCTTGTGGGCGAAATGGCTGTCGGTGGACACGCCATAGATTTCCACGCCCAGCGACTTGAAGGTGTCGTAGTGGTCGGCCAAATCACCGAGCTCGGTCGGGCAGACGAAGGTGAAATCTGCCGGGTAGAACACCAGCACCGACCAATGGCCGATCAGGCTGTTTTCGGTGAGTTCGATGAACTTGCCCTGCTGGTAAGCGGTGGCTTTGAAGGGCTTGACTTGGGTGTTGATGATGGACATGGTGAGGCTCCGGTGAGGAGTTGTGAAGTGGCGATGGAAGAATTTTGGTTGCAATGCAGCATTGCGTGGGTTGATTGATCGAATGATTGCAATGCTTTTTTACTATCGATGGATCCACACGAAATCTCCGCACAGAACTTGATGGATGCTGGCTCTGGTCCGCCTTTGGGCAGCCGGCGCTGCCGCCGCTTCGCGGGTTGGCCCGTGCTGTGGTTCGCTGTTCGAATCGACGGGTTTGAACGATCGAATGGACAGCAGGCCTTGTGTCCCGCGATGATCGGCCCCATTCCTTCGACAACTTCAGCCCACGATGCCCATTCCTGCAACGCCGGTGGCGAGTATTTCCTCAGACGCGATGCGCGAGCAACTGCGCCAGGCCGGCCGCCGCGCCCGCGGCCTGAAAGGTCGACAGCCTGAGGACGATGCCTTGGCCGAATTGCATGCGCTGGTCGGGCCGGGGCCGCACCGACGTGACCGGCTGATCGAGGTGCTGCACCAGCTCAACGACCACCACGGCGCGCTGTTCGAGCGCCACCTGGTCGCACTGGCCCACGAGATGAAGCTTGGCATGGCCGAGGTCGCCGAGGTCGCGAGCTTTTACCACCACTTCGAGACCGTCCGCGACGACGCTTTGCTGCCTGCGGTCACGGTGCGGGTCTGCGATAGCCTGGCCTGCGCGATGGCCGGCGGTGTCGCACTGCGCGATCGCCTGGCCGGCTTGCTCGGCCCCGATGCGCGTGTGCTGACCGTGCCCTGCGTCGGCCGCTGCGAGCAGGCGCCGGTGGCCGTTGTCGGACAAGCGCCGCTGCCGCACGCCGGCGAGGCTGCGGTGCTGGCACAGGTCGCCAAGCGCGCGCTGCGCCACGAAGGCGCCGACGACGACGGCTTGTTCGACCCGGCGGCGCTCGCGCCTTGCGCGATCACATCGTCGACCCCTTCGGCCATTGTTGCGGTCAGCCCAGCCTATGTCGGCTACGCCGCCTACCGTCGGCGCGGCGGCTACCGCCTGGCCGCCGCACTGGCCAGCGGCGAGCGTGATGGCGAATCTGTTCTCGCTGCGATGGCGGATTCCGGTCTGCGCGGCCTGGGCGGTGCGGGTTTTCCTGCCGGACGCAAATGGCAGATCGTCCGTGGCTTCGAGGGGCCGCGCCTGATGGCGGTGAACATCGACGAGGGCGAACCGGGCACGTTCAAGGATCGCCATTACCTCGAGCGCGATCCGCCCCGTTTTCTGGAAGGCGCACTGGTCGCCGCCTGGACCGCCGGCATCGCCGAGGTC
>CAIKZV010000096.1 GCA_903831925.1 uncultured Burkholderiales bacterium | reverse complement strand
TTGACCGGGCGTGCTCCGCGGGCACCGATCGAGGTGCGCTGGAAAAAGGGCGCGATCAAATCACTGACCGAAACCATGAACAACTGGAGTGGCGAACTGAAGGAGGTCGCCGCCTATCGCGCTGCGCAAGGCGATGTCGAAGCGCAGCATGCCATGGACGTGATGCAGGACCAGGGGGCTGTTCGAGAGCTGGCAGGATCGGTATTCGGTGTCTTCGATCAGGCTCACCGTGAGGCTGATCGGACGGCGCCGCTTGATGTTCGACTGGCCGCTCAAAGGGCACACAATGTCTGGTACGAGCAGCAGGAGCAGCGAGACAGGCAGGACCACCGCGATGCGATGGTCCTTTCGACATACGAGGCCGAACAATTGCGCGCTTCTTTGCGGCCAGTTGGGATCGGCAGCGACCGCATCGACGCCGCCATGAAAGAGGCACCGCTTCTGATGCCGGTTGCCCTCGAGGCATCGGTCGATGTTTACGAGTTTGCGCGTGCCGGGGTTGATGGGTTCAGCGC
Organism: uncultured Burkholderiales bacterium; assembly: GCA_903831925.1. Lineage (GTDB taxonomy): Bacteria > Pseudomonadota > Gammaproteobacteria > Burkholderiales > Burkholderiaceae_E > UBA4615. The sequence goes on along the minus strand of CAIKZV010000096.1, from coordinate 1,744 downwards.
GTCCCTGCAGGACAGCCTTGTCACCCTGTCAGAGACCGCCACCGAAGGGGCAGAAGTCAATCAGCAGGTCATGGATGCCGCCGCGAATGCGCTGGGCTACGGGCTTGCCTGCATGGGGCTTGTGGTCGGCGTGGCAAGTGAGGTCAAGGCCGCCTTGCTTGCCTACGGCGCGCATCGCGCCGGCCAGCTGATGCCGATGGTCCCGCTCGGCACCGCCTCGTCGGCGGTCACCGGCGTCCAGGAACTGCTGACCCGCTACGCTGCACACAGTGCCGCTCACGGCGTCGTCGATATTGTGTCGGGCAGCCTTGCGCTGGCTGGCACCGGGCCGCTTGGCGGCATTGCCGGTGCCGGGGTCAAGATGCTGATCAGCGTTCATACCGCCCTTGAAAACGCGCATGAAGCACATCTGGCACGCAAGTTTCTGGCCAATAATCCTGACTGGTTCAAGCAGCAGATCAATGTCATGCAGGCCTTCCGGGAGTGTCCGCTGCTTGGCGCCTATTTCATCCAGCAGTGCGACTCGTCTGACCTTATCGGTTATCTCACCGACGCATCGCTCTTTCGTGAAGAATTGCTGCAGAGTCAGGTTGAGAGCCTGATTCCGCGACTCGAACTCCTGCGCAATCTTTCCAATGAATGCCAGATGCTTTCGCTTTGGGGCATCGAAGGTCTCAAGGGCTGGCAGCAGAACCTCGATACGCGCTGGTACAAGCAGCCCGGCAAATTCGCCTACAACAATTTTCAGGATTTCAAGAAGGCTGACGTTGCCTCCATCGAGCGACGCTGGGGACGGGCAGCAGGGGGTGCGAAGTTCTTGGCCAGCAGGGCGAGAGCACCTGGCTAGCCGATGGGCGGCCAGCCTGTGGGTGCCCTCGCTGCGCCTGCTGTGTGAGTGCCCGGGTCATGGCCGCGCTTCGTTCAGTAAAATCGATCCACCACGACAATCAGTTTGAGGAGATATCAATGAAGTTCACGGTTTCCGGAGCCAGCCCTTATGTACGCAAAGCAATGGTCTGCGCCATCCTTCGCGGGATTGATACCCAACTCGAGAAGTGGGTAATTGCCGCGACCGATCCGGCCCTGGCTCAGTCCAATCCGCTCGCGAAAGTGCCGACCCTGGTCACGGATGATGGTCTGGCTCTGTTCGACAGCCCGGTCATTTGCGAATACCTCGACAGTCTCGGCAGTGCGGCGCCGCTGTTCCCTGCGGCGGGTCCGGCGCGATGGAAGGCGCTGCGTCTGCATGCCCTGGGCGATGGCATTCTCGATGCCAGCCAGCCGCGTCGACGTGAAATTGCCCTGCCTCAGGATGAAGGCCGGATTGCCTATATCGACTTGCAGCGGGGCAAGGTCAGCCGTGCAGTCGATGACCTGGAAAAAGAGGCCGGCAGCCTCAAGGCACTGAGCACGATTGGCGAGGTCGCAGTGGCCTGTGCATTGGGCTATCTCGATTTCAGATTTGCGAACGAGCCCTGGCGTCCGGGTCATCCCAAGCTGACCGCGTGGTATGAGTCGGTTGTGACTTTGCCGGCCATGGTCCAGACCATGCCTGTCGCCTAAGGAATTGCGAGCGGCCGGTTCATTGACGAGCCGAGCCTCAACCGGTAACCTCAGCCGCAGATTTTCCATTCATTAGTGTCTGCAGTCGGGCCGCGATGCTGCGTTGTCGGCCTCGACTTCTCGGCCTTGTTCGGCTTTCCTCGACCCTCCGCGTAGTTTTCGCTTCGTCAGCGCTCCTCAG
>CAIKZV010000095.1 GCA_903831925.1 uncultured Burkholderiales bacterium | reverse complement strand
GGGCTGCCGCAGTACCGGGGCCTGCTCGATGCCACGGTTGCCGAGCATCGCGGGGAGCCGGTCGACATGCTGGTCGATCGGCTGCTGGTGCGCTTTGGCTGCGAGATCCTCCAGATCATCCCGGGGCGGGTCTCGACCGAGGTCGATGCACGACTGTCCTTCGATACCGCGGCCACCATCGCGCGAGCGCACCGGATCATCGATCGCTATCGCGAGGCCGGCATCGGCCCCGAGCGGGTGCTGGTCAAGGTGGCAGCCACATGGGAAGGCATTCGTGCGGCCGAGCAGCTCGAGCGCGACGGCATTCACTGCAATCTGACGCTGCTCTTCGGTTTCGGGCAGGCGGTGGCCTGCGCGCAGGCCGGCGTGACCCTGATTTCGCCCTTCGTGGGCCGAATCTACGACTGGTACCGCAAGCGCGATGGCGTCGATTACACCGGCGAGACCGATCCGGGCGTGGCCTCGGTGCGGCGCATCTATACCCACTTCAAGCGATTCGGTTTTGCCACCGAAGTCATGGGGGCGAGTTTTCGCAATGTCGGCCAGATCCTGGCGCTGGCCGGCTGCGATCTGCTGACCATCAGCCCAGATCTGCTCGAGCAATTGCGTGCGCTTGAGACCCGCGTCGAGCCCAGGCTCGATGTGGCATCGGCCCGCCAGGCGGTGCTCGAGCCGGTGTCATTTGATGAGCCGCGGTTTCGCTTCGAGCTCAACGAAGATGCGATGGCGAGCGACAAACTGGCCGAAGGCATCCGGGCCTTCGTGACTGATGCCCGCAAGCTCGATGGGCTGATCGAACAGGCTCGGGGGGGCTGACCATGAACGCTTCCATCGAAATCAAGATCCTGGATCAGCGACTCCGAGAGTGGGGGCTTCCGCAGTACCAGACTGCGCTTGCCGCTGCCATCGACCTGATGGCCTGTATCGACGCGCCGGTCACCCTCAAGCCCCAGGAGCCTGCGATCCTGATCCCCACCGGGATTGCGCTGCATATGAACTCGGTCAACCTGTGTGCCGTCATCCTTCCGCGCTCGGGCCTGGGGCACAAGAAGGGGTTGGTGCTGGGCAACAGCGCTGGGCTGATCGATGCGGACTACACCGCTCAGTGCTTCATCAGCGCATGGAACCGAAATCCCGCTGGCTCGGGACTGGACATCATCATCAATCCTGGCGATCGAATTGCGCAGATGCTCTTTCTGCCTGTGGTCCGGCCTGATTTTGTTGTGGTCGACGAGTTCACTGCATCCAGCGATCGCGGGGCAGGGGGGTTTGGTTCGACAGGCGTCGATCGCTAAGTCGGCCGGTAGCGCCGGGGTGGCAAACCTGTATGCCCCGATTCAAGTGCGCAATGCCAGCAGATCAGAGCTTCGGTGGACCGCGGCGCTTGCGGAACACCGCGAATGCAATCGCCGCCAGCACCAGCAGCGGCAGCGCGTCCTCGAGGCTCAGGCCGAGCACCGATTTGATCACGTGCGTGCCGATGATCGCGGCCACCACCAGAAACACCAGGCGACCGATCCGCTCGACCTGCTTTGGCTCGGGCAGACGCCGCGGCTGGCCAGCGGCACGCTCATCAAGCGGCCTGACATCAACCGGCCTGACATCAACCGGCCTGACATCAACCGGCTGTGGCGCGATCGCAGGCGACGCCATCGCAGTGGCCTTCATACGATGCGATGACGCCAAGCTGGCGATTTCAAGCAGCAGGGCGAAGTTGCCGTCGTGGGGCGCTTGGCCGATCGCGGCGGTGTCCGGCCCCTGAGTCAGAACCGCGGGCATGCCGCTGTGCGCAGAGTCTGCGGGCACTGCGCGACCGACCGCGCCACCCGGGGGGCGCTGCATGGCAACCATCAGCAGCGCGCCTGCGGCAGGCGCCGGGCGATCTCGCCGACCAGGCTGGCGGCGAGCGCGGTCTTGCTTGCCCTGGGCAGGCGCGTGCTGCCTTGGGCATCGATGACCAGCAGTTCGTTGTCGTCACGTCCGAAGGTGGCTTGTCCGATATTGCCGATCAAGAGCGGCACGCCTTTGCGGCGACGTTTTTCTTGCGCATTGGCCTCGAGGTCTTCGGTCTCGGCGGCGAAACCGACACAAAAAGGGCCGCCCGGCATGGCCGCAATCGTGGCGAGGATGTCGGGGTTCTGCGCGAATTCGAGCGTCGGACCACCACCGCCTTCGGTTTTTTTCAGCTTGTGATCGGAGGCATTGGCGATGTTCCAGTCGGCCACCGCAGCCACCGAGATGAAGACATCCTGGCCGGTCACTTCAGCCTGCACCGCATGCAGCATGTCGTGGGCGCTGCGCACATCCACGCGTCGTACACCGTCGGGCGCCGACAGCGCGGTCGGGCCTGACACCAGGGTGACCTGGGCGCCGGCATGGCGGCAGGCTCTGGCAATCGCATAGCCCATCTTGCCCGACGACAGATTGGTGATGCCGCGCACCGGGTCGATCGGCTCGAAGGTCGGGCCGGCGCTCACCAGCACGCGTCGGCCGTCGAGCAGCTTCGGCATGAAAAAGGCGATGGTCTCTTCGACCAGTTGCTGGGCTTCGAGCATTCGTCCGTCGCCGGTCTCGCCACAGGCCTGTTCACCCGCGCCGGGGCCCAGCAGGGTCACGCCGTCGGCGCGCAACTGCACGGCATTGCGCTGGGTGGGCGCGGCCGCCCACATCTGGCGGTTCATGGCCGGCGCCATCAGCAGCGGTACATCTCGGGCCAGGACCAGCGTTGAGAGCAGATCGTCGGCCAGCCCATGGACCACCTTGGCCATGAAGTCCGCGGTGGCGGGCGCCACCAGGATCGCATCGGCACCCCGCGACAGGTCGATATGCGGCATGCCATTGGCGATGCGCGCATCCCAGGCGTCGGTATAAACCGGTCGGCCGGTGAGCGCCTGGAAGGTGGCGGTGCCAATGAAGTGGGTTGCGGCCTCGGTCATGACCACCTGAACGGTGGCGCCACGGCGCTGCAGTTCGCGGGCCAGTTCACAGGCCTTGAAAGCGGCCACGCCGCCGGTCACGCCGAGCAGGAGATGGCGACCGGTGAGCTCGCCCGCGTCAGGCGCGGGCGTCAGCGGGTCAGCGGGGATCAGCGAAGGCTGGGAATGGGGG
>CAIKZV010000094.1 GCA_903831925.1 uncultured Burkholderiales bacterium | reverse complement strand
CGTGCTGCGAGCATCAGATAGGCGCCCTGCAGCGAGCCATTTCGAAACGCAAAGCGCTCGCGCATCGCCTGCTTGTCGTCGCCATCGAACATCGTCTTCATTGCTGGCGCGTGCGCAAACAGACGCGGCATGTGCTCATGAAAATCGACGTCATAGGCAACGATTGCCACCACCGGGGCCGACATGGTCTTGTCGACATTGCCTCCCGACAATGCTGGCCTCAAACGCTCACGGGCAGCCGGCGTTCTGAGAAACACGAATCTTGCGGGCTGGGAGTTGGCCGAGGTGGGCGCCATCTTCAACAGATCAAACATCTGTTTGAGTTGATCGTCGCTCACCGGTTTGTCGAGCCAGCCGTTCTGGGTGCGAGCCTGGGTAAACAGAAGCTCAATCGCTTTTGAATCGATCACGTCGGCCTCTCAGGTCTGCGGCAAAAGAACCGACTGCAGGGCGGCGAGTTGCCAGCCCGAAGCGCCACGACGCCAGACCTGCAGATAGCGGCTGACAAAGGCCTTCGGCGTGCCGCGTACGACCACGTCGATCTGCACGTCGCCATTGCACATCGCCACATCGCCGGCGATCCGCCAGTCGCGCTTGAGCGACTTGAGGACGCGATAGTCATACCAGCCGGTGCAGGCCCGTTCGATGTAGGTATTACGGTCCTCGAGGGTGGCCGAGGTGTGGACATACTGCAGGTCGGGGGCCAGCAAAGCCTCGAGGGCTGCGCGGTCCTTGCCGATGGCGGCGGCACAGCGCCGGTCTTCGGCCGCGTCGAGGTCGGCCACCAGGGCCTCTTGATTGCTCATGTGTCAGTTCTCCGAGTGAAGGGCCCCGATGGGCCCGGGTGTTGATGATTCAGCGTTTGCCACCTTCGGCACGATGCAGCGGCGCATCGGTGAGATCGCAGAGCGCCTCGAAAGTAAGTCCTGCGACCCATTCGATGGCACACAGCCCTTGCGCGGTGACATCGATGACTGCGAGGTCGGTGTAGATGCGCTTGACGCAGCCAATGCCGGTCAGCGGATAGCTGCACTGGCGCACGATCTTGGGCTCACCGCCCTTGGTGACATGCTCCATCATCACGAAAGTGCTGCGCGCGCCGATCGCCAGATCCATCGCGCCGCCAACCGCCGGAATCGCATCGGGCGCACCGGTATGCCAGTTGGCAAGATCACCGCTTGCCGACACCTGGAAAGCGCCCAGCACGCAAATGTCGAGATGACCGCCGCGCATCATGGCAAACGAATCGGCGTGATGAAAATAGGCGCCACCGGTCAGGAGCGTGACCGGCTGCTTGCCGGCATTGATCAAGTCCCAGTCTTCGGCGCCGGCCGCGGGCGCGGGCCCCATGCCGAGGATGCCGTTTTCGCTGTGCAGAAAGATCTCGCGATCGTGCGGCAGATGATTGCCGACCAGCGTGGGCAGGCCAATGCCGAGATTGACATAGGCGCCTTCGGGGATGTCGCGGGCCACGCGCGCGGCCATCGCATCGCGTGAAAGTCTCTGAACGCTCATCGGGTCGGCTCCTGTGATTGGGCGGGCAAGGCAGGCGCCTGCGCGGATCGGGACACGACACGGTGAACGAAGATGCCCGGTGTCACGATGTGCTCGGGATCGAGCGCGCCGAGCGGCACGATCTCGTCGACCTGAGCCACCGTGCAGGCAGCGGCCATCGCCATGATCGGATTGAAGTTGCGCGCCGCCTTGCGATAGACCAGATTGCCCCAGCGGTCACCACGCTGCGCCTTGATCAGGGCGAAGTCGGCCTTGATCGGATACTCGAGCACATAGTCGCGGCCGTTGATGTTGCGGGTCTCCTTGCCCTGCGCGAGCTGCGTGCCAAAGCCGGTGGGGGTGAAGAAACCGCCGATGCCGGCACCGGCAGCCCGGATGCGCTCGGCCAGATTGCCCTGCGGCACCAGCTCGAGCTCGATCTGCCCGGCGCGATAGAGGCCGTCGAAGACATGCGAGTCGGCCTGGCGCGGAAACGAGCAGATGATCCGACGGACCCGTCCGGCCTTCATCAAGGCGGCCAGTCCGGTCTCGCCGTTGCCGGCAGTGTTGTTGACGATGGTCAGGTCGCGTGCGCCCTGCTCGATCAGGGCATCGATCAGGTCAGCGGGCTGACCCGCGCCGCCAAACCCGCCGATCAGCACGGTGGCGCCATCGGGTACGCCTGCCACGGCATCTGCGAGCGTGGAGACAGTCTTGTCGATCATCAGTGGATTCTCTAAGTGCGATGCATTGGGCCGACCCGGCCCGAGAGCCATTGCGCCCAGTCGGAAAAACCTTCGCGTGCCGCCTTGTCGCGAGCAGCATGCCAATCGTAGTCGACCGCAACGAAGGAGACAGAGACGGTATCGCGCCCGATTTCAACCAGCGCATAGCGGGCATGGTGACTGCCGTTCTCGTGGCGACGCCCAAGCGGGCCCTGCGCATCGAAAAAGGCCGGCAAGCCGACGCTGCCGTCGTTGACCGCCATCCGGCCATCGCTGAACTCGACCAGACGCGGCAGATGACTGTGCCCGCCGATGCAGACCCGCGCGGTGACATCGGCAAGGTCACGCTCGATATCGGCGACCGGACGCAGCCGGGCATCGCCATGCGGGGCTTCGTCAAAGAGGTAGTAGTTGGCGGACCGGGGCGATCCGTGAAACAGCAAGGCTTCGCCGCCGATCGGCAAGGCTGACGGCCAGCTGCGAACCCAGTCGAGCACCTCGGGAGAAAGCTCGGCCAGTGCAAACCAGTCGGCGTCGACCGGCGGCTCGATCGTGGGATCGATCAGGGCGGTATCGTGATTGCCCCGCACATGGACCGCATCGATGCCATGCAGCAGGTCGGCCGTCTGACTCGGCCACAGCGGGCCGGAGAAAGCATCCCCAAGCTGCGCCAGGAGGTCGTAACCCCGCCGGCGAGCATCGGCCAGCACCGCCCGCAGTGCCGGCGCATTGCCATGGATATCGCTGACCGCTGCGATTCGGATCCTTGCCATCCCTTCCCCGGCGTCAGCGTCGCGTGAAGCCGGTCAGTCGAGCGTCGTCAGGACCTGACGCAGGCTGGCCGCGATGTCATCGATCTGGGCCGGCTCGATGATCAAAGGCGGCGACAGCGCGATGATGTCGCCAGTGATCCGGGTGAGCAGATCCTGTTCGTGGAAGGCACGGGTGAAGGCATCGAAGGCCCGGGTGCCCGGGGCGCCCGCACGGGGCGCCAGCTCGATCGCGCCAATCAGCCCGATGTTGCGGATGTCGACGACATTGGGGCAATCGCGCAGTCCGTGCATGGCGCTTTCCCACTGCGGCGCAAGCTCGGCAGCACGGGTCAGCAGGCCCTCGTCGCGATAGACGTCGAGTGTGGCCAACGCGGCAGCACAGGCCAGCGGATGCGCCGAGTAGGTATAGCCGTGGAAGAGTTCGATCGCCTTTTCCGGACCCTGCATGAAGGTCTCGTAGATGCCCTTGCGGGCGGCCACGGCACCCATCGGCACGGTGGCGCTGGTCAGACCCTTGGCCATGGTCATGAGGTCGGGAATCACGCCGAAATGCTGGGCAGCAAAAGGCGAACCCAGGCGCCCGAAACCGGTGATGACTTCATCGAAGATCAGCAGGATGCCGTGCTTCGAGGTGATGTCGCGCAGCCTTTGAAGATAGCCGACCGGCGGAATCAGCACCCCGGTGGAGCCGGCCACCGGCTCGACGATGACCGCAGCCACGGTCGAGGGATCGTGCAGCGCAAGGATTTTTTCGAGGTCATCGGCCAGATGCGCGCCCCACTGCGGCTGCCCTTTGGTGAAGGCGTTGTGCTCGAGGTTGTGGGTATGCGTCAGATGGTCGACGCCGGCGAGCATCGGCCCGAAATGCTTGCGGTTGCCGGCAATGCCACCGACCGAGATGCCGCCGAAGCCAACGCCGTGATAGCCGCGCTCACGACCGATCAGGCGGGTGCGTTGCCCTTCGCCGCGCATGCGGTGATAGGCCAGCGCGATCTTGAGCGCCGAATCGACCGCTTCGGATCCGGAGTTGCAGAAAAAGACCTGACCGAACTCGGGCGGCAGGATGCCGAGCAGTCGGTTGGACAGCTCGAATGCCAGCGGATGGCCCATCTGGAAGGTGGGCGCGAAGTCGAGTTTGGCAGCCTGCTTCTGGATGGCCTCGACAATCGGCTTGCGGCAATGACCGGCATTGACCGCCCACAGACCTGCGGTGCCATCGAGGATGCGCCGGCCCTCGGGGGTGTAGTAGTACATGCCCTCGGCGCGCTCGAGCATGCGCGGGGCCGATTTGAATTGCCGGTTGGCGGTAAACGGCATCCAGAAGGCGTCGAGGTCGCTGCCGACGGCGGCTTGCGGCGAGAGGTCCTGGTGGCGGGACATATCGTTCATGAGGGCTCCAGCGAGTCACTGCGGGGTGTGTCGAGACCAAGGATCTCGGGCCTTAACCAATATAACAGCCCGAGCCCCGGGAGCGCCGTGACAACGGTCAGCAGAAAGAAGGTCGGCCAACCGAAAGCCTCAACCAGAACCCCTGACGCCGGGCCGACATAGACACGGCCGACCGCAGCCAGCGCCGACAGCAGCGCATATTGCGCAGCCGAAAATCGACGGTCGGTCAGTGCCATCAGAAAGGCCACGAAGGCGGCCGTGCCAAGCCCGCCGCACAGATTTTCAACACCGATCGCGCCAGCCATCAGCCAGTCGTTTTTCGGGCTGACCGCGAGCAGCCAATAGCCGAAATTCGACACGGCCTGCAGGATGCCGAAGATCATCAGGGCCCGGTAAAGACTGATCTTGCTGAGCAGCGCGCCGCCGGCCAGCG
>CAIKZV010000093.1 GCA_903831925.1 uncultured Burkholderiales bacterium | reverse complement strand
GTGCGCTGCTGGCCGACCCGCTCGAAGACACCCGGGTGACCGCATTCTTTGACGATCGCGCCCCGCAGCGTCTGGGCGAAACGCTCGAACTGCCGGTACGACGCGGGCTGGAAAACGTGGCTGACTTCGTGCGCGAGCAGCGCATCGACCGGATTTACATTGCGCTGCCGATGGCCTCACAGCCGCGGATTCTGAATCTGCTCGACCAGTTGCGGGACACCACCGCTTCGATCTACTTTCTTCCGGACATCTTTCTGTACGACCTCATCCAGGCGCGGGTCGACACCGTTGGCGGCCTGCCGGTGGTCGCGGTCTGCGAGACGCCCTTTCATGGCACGACCGGCGTCATCAAGCGGCTCTCGGATCTGTGCATCGCGCTGCCGGCAATCGTGATGACCGGCCCGGTGATGCTGGCCATCGCACTGGCCATTAAGCTGACGATGCCCGGACCGGTGCTGTTTCGCCAGCGCCGCTACGGGCTGGACGGCGAGCAGATCGTGGTCTGGAAGTTCCGCACCATGCGGGTGACCGAAGACGGCGACGTGGTCAGACAGGCCACCCGCCATGACGAGCGGATCACGCCGCTGGGCGCATTTTTGCGACGCAGTTCGCTGGATGAACTGCCCCAGTTTTTCAACGTCCTGCAGGGACGAATGAGCGTGGTCGGGCCACGGCCGCATGCGGTGGCCCATAACGAGATGTACCGCAAGCTCATCAAGGGCTACATGATCCGGCACAAGGTCAAGCCGGGCATCACCGGCTGGGCGCAGGTCAACGGTGCGCGCGGCGAGACCGACACCATCGAGAAGATGCAGCGGCGCATCGCCTACGACATCGAGTATCTGCGGTCGTGGTCGCTGCGCCTCGATGTCGCCATCGTCTGGCGCACGATCACCCAGGCACTCAAGGGCGATCACAACGCCTACTGACGATCAGCGGCCGGCCAGCAGCTGTCGCAGATCGGCCGTGATCTCGGGCACGGTCTGCGACGAGCGGATATAGAGGCGCAGGCGCCCCTGATCGTCGAGCGCATAGGACGCCGCGGTGTGATCGAGGGAATAGGCGTCCGGCGTCTTGCCCGGCACCTTCTGGAAAAAGACCTTGAATTCGCGGGCCGCGCGGGTCGTCGCCTCGGCATCACCGCGCAGCGCGATGAAGGTCGGATTGAAGGCGGTGACATACGCACCGAGCAGGACGGCGCTGTCGCGCTCGGGATCGAGGGTCGCGAAGACCACCTGCACCCGGGCCGCATCAGTGCCGAGCTCTTTCATCACCGCAGCCATGGTCGAGAGCGTGGTGGGGCAGACATCAGGGCATTGGGTGAAGCCGAAAAACAGCACCACCACCTTGCCCTTGAAGTCGGCCAGCGTGCGCGGCTGGCCGCTCTGGTCGGTCAGCGAGAGCGACTTGCCGTAGTCGGCGCCGGTGAGATCGGTCGCGAAGAACGAGACTTTGCTGCTCGGACGGTCGCAGCCGGCAAGGCCACTCAGTACACCGCCAGACAAGGCAACAAGCCCGATCGTCAGGGTCAGTGTGAGTGCGCGCGCAGCACGCGGCAACGCGCAGGCAGCCAACCGCTTCAAAACCAGTGATCCAGCAGCAGGGCGGCAAACAGCGCCATCAGGTAGTAGATGGAGTAGCCGAAGGTGCGACGCGCCAGCGCATCGGAATAGTTGCGCCACAGACGCCAGGCATAGCCGATGAAGATGCCACCGAGCACCATCGCGCTCACCAGATAGAGCCAGCCGCTCATCTGGATCATGAAGGGCAGCAGCGTGGTGGCCACCAGCAGGACGGTGTAGAGCAGGATCTGCAGCCGGGTAAACGGCAGGCCATGCGTCACCGGCAGCATCGGCAGACCGGCGCGCCGGTAGTCCTCGACCCGGTAGAGCGCCAGCGCCCAGAAATGTGGCGGGGTCCAGACGAAGATGATCAGGAAAAGCACCAGCGCCTGCGGGCCGACATCATTGACCACAGCGGCCCAGCCGAGCACCGGCGGCATCGCGCCGGATGCGCCGCCGATCACGATGTTCTGCGGGGTGGCCGGCTTGAGCACAACCGTGTAGATCAGGGCGTAGCCGACGAAGGTCGCCAGCGTGAGCCACATGGTGAGCGGATTGACAAAGGCCAGCAGCAGCCAGGCGCCTGCTGCGGCGAGCAAGGCGGCGAAGGCGAGCGCCCCCGAGACCGAGACCTCGCCACGGGCCGCCGGGCGGGCCCGCGTGCGAGCCATGCGGGCATCGATGCCGCGCTCGATCATGCAGTTGAAGGTGAAGCCGGCGCCTGCCAGCAGCGAGATGCCGGTGATGCCGAACACCAGGATCCGCCAGGGCACGAGTTCCTCGGTGGCCAGCACCATGCCGATGACCGCGCAAAAAGCGGTCAGCATCACGATTCGCGGCTTGGTCAGCTCGATGTACTGACGCAGCGTATGGGCGAACGTTGGCGGGGAATGTTCGAGCAGGTCCATCGGGGAGGTGTGGGCGATCAGGCTTTGGCCGAGGCAGACCAAGCCGGTAAGGCTACCATGAGGAGCAGACCCAGCAGTGCGGCCGCGCCGGCGGTATGCAGCACCGCGGCGACCAGCGGCCAATCGAGAAAGATATTCGTCAGACCGGTCGCGGCCTGCATGCCCAGCACGGCCAGGATCAGATTGCCGGTCGCTCGGCTGAGCACCGAGCGGCGCAGCCGCAGCGCCAGCGTACCTGCAACGACGAAGACCACCGCGGCGAAGAGCCGATGCACATAGTGGATGGCGGTCAGCGCCTGAAACGGCAGGGCCTGGTCGTCGCCCCGAAACCCCAGACGGCGCCACAACTCGAAGCCGGCGCGAAAGTCCATGTCGGGCCACAGGCTGCCCTGGCAAAGCGGAAAGTCGCGGCAGGCCAGGGTGGCGTAATTGGTGCTGACCCATCCGCCCAGCGCAATCTGGCAAAAGAGCACCGCCAGCGCAATCACCACCAGCGGCCGCAGGCCGGCCGCACCCGTCATCGCCGACAGGGCTTGCGTGGCTGGGCGCACCCGCACCCACTGGGCGAGAAGCAGCCCGAACAGGATCATCCCGCCCAGCAGGTGCAGGGTCACCACCAGCGGCATGAGCTTGAGCGTGACGGTGAAGGCACCAAACGCTCCCTGCAGGATGATCCACAAGAGCGTGAACCAGGCCAGCCGCGCGCTCGGTGCGGCAAGCCGGCTGGCCATGACCGCCAGTGCGATCACCAGCACGCCCAGGCCGGCCGCGATATAGCGATGCAGCATCTCGACCCAGGCCTTGAACACCGTCACCGGGCCATCGGGACGCAGCACGGTCTCGGCCCGGATCGAGTCGATCGCACCGATCGGTGTGACCTGGCCGTAGCATCCCGGCCAGTCGGGGCAGCCCAGGCCGGCATCGGTGATGCGCACGAAAGCCCCGAACATGATCAGATCGAAGGTCAGAAAGACCGCAAGGACCAGCAGCCTTCGGAACAGCGTCATCGACATCGGTGGCGTCATCGTGCGGACTCAGCCGACCCGCGAGGCTTTGAGCAGCCGGCCGAGATCCTTGCGGATGCGGGCCGGCTCGCCGGTGGCCGGGAAGCGCATCATCAGGTTGCCGAGCGGATCGATCACATACAGATAGTCCTGCAGGCGCCGGCCGGCCTCGACCGGAAACACCGCGCCGAGTTCGGCCGGGTCGACACGCAGCGCAATCGTGCCTGCGTAGTCGCGTGCCAGTGCTTCGGGGGGTGGCGCCGCATCGCCGATCAGCCAGACCCGCTCGATGCGTTCGCGATCCTTGCCGGTCATGGTGCGCTGCTGACGCAGGGCATAGAGCTTGTCGAGACAGGCCGGATCGCACTGGCCGCTGTCGAACTGCAGCAGCACCCATCGACCGCGCAGCGACTCGAACTTGAACGCGGCGCCATCGGGGGCCGACAGGCGCAGATCGGGAATCGGCCGCTGAGGCTCGATCAGGTCGCCGAAGTTGGTGCGACCGAGCGGCGGCATGACGTAATAGGCCAGGTAGGACGCAATCACCGGCGCGGCACACACCAGCAGGATCGCCAGCAACTTCAGTCGCTGGCTGCGCCGCTGCGCGGGGGTCGGCGCGGGCGGCGGTGAAGCGGCGGCGGGCGGTGCGGGGGTCATCGGTGCGGGGTTCGTCAGGGAGGAGGTGATCAGCGGCTCGGTCATCGGGCGGATTCTACGACGCGGCGCCCGCCGACAGACCCGATCGGCCACGGTTGAGCAGGATCAATGGCAAGGCTTGCCCCTGCGGCAGGCTGATGCACCACGCCCGCAACGACACAGGACGCCGAGCCATGAAGACCGCCTTGCGTCATCCCGCAGCCGGGATGGATCGACTGTGTCGATGGTCGCGTTCAACCGGTTCGACCGATGGCTCGACCGGGCGCCGGGCGTTTCTGGCGGCCCCGCTGCTGATCCCGTTAGTCATTCCGGCATTCATCCCGCTGCTGACAGTGGCGCGTGGCACGGCGCCGGCAGACATTCATCCGGTCGAGCGCGCGGGCTGGATCCTCGACGCATCGGATCGCTGATGCTGGCCGAGCACATCACCCGCGGCGCGCTTGAGTCGCGCCTCTTCGATGTCTGCCTGATCGGCGCCGGCCCGGCCGGCATCACGCTGGCCACCGAACTCGGCGCGCGCGGTCAGTCGGTGCTGCTGCTCGAGGCGGGCGGCGCGAGCTATGAAGAAAGCTCGCAGGCGATGTACGAGGGCGAGGTGGTCGGTGCGCTGAAATTCGCGCTCGACACCAGCCGGCTGCGCTATCTGGGCGGGGCGTCAAATCACTGGGGCGGCTTTTGTCAGGCCCTCGATGCGGTCGATTTCGAATCGAAGGTGGCAGGTGTCGATACCGAATGGCCGATCCGCCGGCGCCATCTCGACCCTTACCTCGCACGGGCCGAAGCGATCGTCGAGATCCCGGCTTTCACCCCCGACCGGCCGTATGGGGAGCAGCTTCGGCTGACCACCATGCGCTTTTCGCCGCCGGTGAATTTCGCGACGAAATATCGCGGCATGCTCGAGAAAATGCCGAATGTCGCGACCATCCTGCAGGCCTGCGTGCTGAATCTGCATGAGCGCGACGGCGCCATCGTGTCGGTCGAGATCACCGACCCGGACAACGGCCGTCACACCGCCCGGGCCCGGCGCTTCGTGCTGTGCGCAGGCGGCATCGAGAACAGCCGCATGCTGCTGTGGGCCAATCAGCAGAATGGCGGGCGGGTCGTGCGGGATCCGCGCGCGCTAGGACGCTACTGGCTCGAGCATCCGCACTTCACGATCGGCGAGGCATTTCTCGATGACCGCGCGCCCTTCGTCTTCGACAAATGGTCGATCGCCTGGGCAAGCCCGACCGCACAGGCGATTCGCGATGCGCGCGCGCTCAATGCCGGCCTGCGCCTGACCCGGCGCAATCGCGAGTCTTCGCGCCAGATGATCGCCGACCTGTCGTGCGTGGCGCCCGAACTCGGTCAATGGGCGATGGCCAAACTCAAACGCCGTCTGTTTTGCGGCGCGATGCTGCGTGCCTCGTGGGAGCAGGCGCCGCGCGCCTGGAACCGGGTGACGCTGTCGACCGATCGCGACCGGCATGGCACGCCGCGCGCCGAGCTGCACTGGCGACTCGACGACTTCGATCGCCACACCGTCGCTTCGGCGGCCACGCTGCTGGCCGAAGCGATCTTGCGCCGTGGCGACGGGCGCGTGCGACTTGATCCCTGGGTGCTCGGGCGCGGCAGTTTTCCGGCCGATGACGAGATCAAGGGCAATCACCACATGGGCGGCACCCGCATGAGTTCATCGTCGGCCACCGGCGTGGTCGACGCCGACTGCAAGGTCCATGGCCTGTCGAATCTGTATGTCGCCGGCTCGTCGGTGTTTCCGAGCGGCGGCGCGGCCAATCCGACGCTCACCATCGTCCAGCTCGCGCTGCGGCTGGCCGATCGACTGGGCGAGCGCGCGAGCGCGGCGTCGGTGCTCTGAGATGGCGGCGACGCATCCGCCCATTGCGGTGCCGGGCAGACCGGTATCGACCGGCGGTCACCCGGACATCGAGCCGAGCCCGGTGCGAGCAAGCCGATGGCGCCGACGCCTCGGCATTGCCCTTGCCGTCATGCTGACCGGTGGCCTGACGCTTTCAGCGGCAACGTGGCTGTGGGCGGTGAGTACCGGGCGTATCGGCGTCGAAGGCTGGCGCGAGCGGGCCTCGCCGGTCGACCCGACAGCGGCACCGCTGATCGCTCTGCAGGCCCGATTTGCGAAGGCCGACGGCCGGGTGGATGCCAGCGACTATGAGCTGCTGACCACCTACTTCCTCGAAGGCTGGGCTGCCTATCGGACACCCACCGCCGAGCGCGCCCACTATCCCGGTCTGCCGAGTGCGTCGGGACGGCGCAGCGACGGCCTGGAGGGCTATGCACGCATGTTCCCGCTGGCGGGCGCCTGGCTGGCCAGCGGCCGCTCGCCGCAGATTCCGACGGCCAAGGGGCCGCTCGATCTGGCCGAGGTCTTTGCTCGCGGCCTGGTCACCGGGACCGATCCGGCCAGCCCCGATTACTGGGGGCCGATCACCGACTACAGCCAGACGCTGGTCGAATCCGCCGACATCGCTCTGGGCCTGTGGCTCGCCCGCAAGGCGGTCTGGGCAAAGCTGAGCCCGCTCGAGCAGCAGCAGGTGGCGAGCTGGCTGATGCAGGCGCTCGGCAGTCAGCCTTACGACGGCAACTGGCAACTTTTTCCGATGCTGGTCCATCGGTCGCTCAAGGCGCTCGGCGCCGACGTCTCGCACTTTGATGCCCGGATGCAGACCAACTGGGAGATCTTTCGCAGCTTTTATCGCGGCCAGGGCTGGTTCGACGACCCGCCGCACGGCCTGGACGACTACAACGCCTGGTCGGTTCATTACGCACTCTTCTGGCTGCAGCGCATCGACCCCGGATTCGAGCAGGCGTTCATCAGCCAGGCGCAGGGCGAGTTCGCCCGCTTCCATATCCATCTCTTCGGGCCGCAAGGGCATCCGCAGATGGGACGCAGCAGCTGCTACCGGATGGCGACACCCGCCCCGCTGCTGGCCTCGCTGGCCACCGCTCCCGGCGCGATCCCGCGTGGCCAGGCCATGCGCGCGCTCGATCTGACCTGGTCGTGGTTCATCGGCCATGGCGCACTGGCCGCCGGTAGCGTCACCGCCGGCCTGTGCGGCGACAACCCCGCCCTGCAGGCGAATTATTCGGGTCCTGCGAGTTGTTTGTGGTCGCTGCGCCCGCTGGTGATGGTCTTCGCGCTTGATCGCGAACTCGGGCTGCTCGGCGCGGTGCGCGAGCCGCTGGCCGTCGAACGCAGCGATTTCGTGATGACCCATGAGACCACCGGCTGGACGATCAGCGGCACACGCGCCACCGGCGCGATCGACCTGTCGATCGATGCCAACCCTCCCGGAGACGGGCCAGCGCTCAAGCCCTACCGGCTGAGCACGCAACTGGCCGAGGCCCTGGTGCAGGCGCCGCGTCGGCCGGACAACACCGAAGCGCTCTACCGGCGCCGGCACTACACCACCGACACCCCGATCGGGGGCTGCCCGCCGTAGAGCGGTCGTCGCTCAAAAAGGGTCGC
>CAIKZV010000092.1 GCA_903831925.1 uncultured Burkholderiales bacterium | reverse complement strand
GATCGTTCGATCGATCATCGCCTGGGCATCGCCGATGTAGTGCTGCGGATCGAAGAGGCTGGCGAGCTGCGGCGGTGGCAGGGCTGCGGCGAGCGCGGCATCGTTCGCCCGGGCCTGCGCCAGCGCTTGGTCAAGGGTGAGGCCGCGATCGATTGCATCGCGGCAGAGGGTTTCCATCAGCGCCTGCGCCGCCGGTTTGCCAAGCGTTGCCGCCAGCGCCACGGTCACGCCCTCGGCATAGACGAATCCGCGCGTGCGCTCGAGGTTGGCGAGCATCGCCCCCGGTTCCACCCTCAGCCCGTCGAGTGCTTCGCCGATCGCCTGCGCCGCGCTGCCGGCGCACTCGAAAAGCGCCGCGATCGTCCACCAGTCGCTCTGCCAGGTGCCCAGGCCCCGTTCGTGGTCGCCGGCCTGCTGGCCCAGCAGGGTCGAGGCCAGCCCGGGCGCCCGCAGCCCGGCCTGCAGCGCCAGCATCGCGGCAACCGGATTGCGCTTGTGCGGCATGGCCGACGAGCCGCCGCGGCCGTCGCCATCCGGTTCGAAAACTTCGCCGACCTCGCTTTGCATCAGCAGCGACAGATCGCGTCCGATCCGGGCCATGCCGCCGGCAACCAGCGCCAGCTCGCTGCCCAGGCGGGCGATGCGATCACGGCTGCCATGCCAGCTGATGCCGGGATCGTCGAGCGCGAGTCGGACTGCCATGGCGGCCGCTACCGCATCGCCTTGCCCGCCGAGCGCAGCCCGGGTGCCTGCTGCGCCGCCGAGTTGCAGCACGGCGGCGTCGCGCAATGCCAGTGCGAGCGAGCGTCGCAGGCGGGGCAGCGGCGACAGCCAGCAGGCAGCTTTCCAGCCGAATGAGATGGGTGTGGCCGCCTGCAGCAGGGTGCGGCCGGTCATCATCGTCGCGCGATGCGCGTCGGCGATCGCGGCCAGCCGGTCGCCGGCCTGTGCGAGCTGCGCCTGAAGGGCCGCACCCGCTGCGACGATCTGCAGGGTGAGTGCGGTGTCGAGCACGTCCTGGCTGGTGGCGCCCCAGTGCACCCAGCGGGCCGCCGCGGCATCGTCGCGGGCCACCGCCTGTGTGAGCGCCTTGACGAAGGGGATGGCCAGCGTGCCGGCGCGCCGCGCCGCGTCGGCGAGCGCGCCGGCTTCCAGGCCCTCGATCTCGGCGCTGGCATCCCCGATGGGCTCGCCGGTGTGGGCACGGGTGTGGGGACCGGTGTGGTCACCGATGCGGGCGCAGACCCGCGCGATGCTGTCGGCGCAGGCCGGCGGTATCAGCCCGACATCGGCCTGCGCCTTCGACAGCGCCGACTCGAAGCGCGCCATCGCCGCCAGCAGCGCGTCATCGCTGAAATGCTGCGACACGGTGTCGGATGAAAACTGACTGCGCAGGGTGTCACTCATCTGGCTGCGTCGGTAGTCTGCGTCGGTCGTCAGCGGCGATAGCTCTGAACCGTCTCCCAGGCCACGTCCTGCAGATGGCGGGCCACCGCCGGATCGAGCTCGCCGAGGTAGGTGTTGCCGACCGGCGATACACCGTAGATCGACGCGATGATCGTGCAGGCCGCGAGGTAGGTGCCGGCCTGGGTGGGGTGACGCTTGTCGGCCACATAGAGATTGATGTCAGGGCGCCGCGAGATCGACCGGGCGAAGGCCAGCCCAGCCGGAATCACATGCGCATCG
>CAIKZV010000091.1 GCA_903831925.1 uncultured Burkholderiales bacterium | reverse complement strand
GGAATCAGGTTCACATAGGACTCGCGAATCAGTGCGCCCGATTCGGTCCAGGCCACTACCCACTGCGCGCCCTCACCCAGCGCGAAGGTGTCATGCCCTGCCGGCGCATATTGCTCGCCCTCGAAGAGCGGCACGATCGGCGCCCCTTCCGGGAGCTCACCACCTTGACCCACCGCGCCGCCCGAACCTTCTGCCGCCAAAGCCTGAGAGAGATAGCCGCGCAGGCCTTCGGCAAACTTCCAGGCTTGCGTCTGCCCGGTCTTCTCGTTCTGAAGCGTGACTTCGACGCCCGGCAGCAGCACCGCCTTGGAGCGCAGCAATCGCTCGAGGTCAGACAGCGGCAGCACCTGACTGTCGAAATATTTCGGATCGGGCCAGACCTGCACCCGCGTGCCGCTGCGTCGCTCGCCCTTGGCCGCGGGCCGGGACACCAGCGGCTCGATGATGTCGCCACCGGCAAACACCAGGGTATGCACGCCATTGCCCTGATCGTCCGGGCGCCAGACCGTCACCTCGAGGCGCAGCGACAGCGCATTGGTCACCGATACACCGACCCCGTGAAGGCCACCGGAAAAGCTGTAGGCGCCGCCCGCCTGCTTGTCGAACTTGCCGCCGGCATGGAGCCGCGTGAAGACGATCTCGACCGTCGAGACGCCCTCCTCCGGATGCAGCCCAACCGGAATACCACGGCCGTCGTCATCGACCACGACACTGCCATCGGCGAGCAAGGCCACGCTAATGACACGGGCATGCCCGGCCAATGCTTCATCGGCCGCGTTGTCGATCACCTCCTGCACGATGTGCAGCGGATTATCGGTGCGGGTATACATTCCCGGGCGCTGGCGAACCGGCTCCAGGCCCTTGAGGACCCGGATCGAGGCCTCGGTGTAGTCTTGCTTGCGTGTTGCCATCCCACGATTATCGCGTGAATCGGCAACAGCCCCGCCAACCAGGTCAATCACCCATGAGCCAACTGCCGACACTGCCCCAAATCGAAACCGCTGCGGCGATCGTCTACCAGTCGATGCCGGCCACACCGCAGTACACCTGGCCACTGCTGGCAAAGCGGCTTGGCACACAAGTCTGGCTCAAGCACGAGAACCACACCCCCACCGGTGCCTTCAAGGTCAGAGGCGGTCTGGTCTACCTCGAAGGCCTCTCACGCCGAGAGCCCGATTGCCCGGGCATTGTCTCGGCGACGCGCGGCAACCATGGTCAATCGCTCGCGTTTGCGGCCCGCCGCTATCGCATCCCGACCACCATCGTCGTGCCTCACGGCAACAGCCTCGAAAAGAATGCCGCGATGCAGGCCTTCGGTGCCGAGCTCATCGAGTACGGCGGCGATTTTCAGGAAGCAAGCGAGCACGCGTCTTCGCTTGCGCAGGCGCGCGGTCTGCATCGCGTGCCCTCGTTTCACCTCGATCTGGTGAGCGGTGTGGCCACCGGCTGGCTCGAGATGTTTCGCGCAGCGCCCGATCTTGATGCGGTATTCGTGCCGATCGGCCTTGGCTCAGGAATCTGCGCAGCAGCGGCCGCTCGCGCTGCGCTCGGTCGAACGATGCGGATCATCGGCGTGGTCTCGGCGCACGCGCCAGCCTATGCCCTGTCGATTGCGGCGCGCCGCGCGATCGAGGCACCGGTGAGCACGGTCATTGCCGATGGCATGGCCTGCCGCACGCCCGACCCGACAGCACTCGAGATTCTGTTGCGCGAAGTCGATGAGGTGGTTCAGGTGACCGACCTTGAGGTCGCCGGCGCGATGAAGGCGCTCTACGTCGATACCCACAATGTGGCCGAAGGCGCGGGCGCTGCTTCGCTTGCCGCCGCAATCAAGCTGGCCACCGAACGGCCCGAATTCATCCGGGGCAAGCAGATTGGTCTGACATTATGCGGCGGCAATGTCGATCACGACTTTTTCGCCAGAGTCTTGACCGGCTAGACCGCCACCTGCGAGCCGAGCTCGATCACGCGATTCGGCGGCAACCTGAAATAACTGGCTGCAGTCGGGCTGTTCTGCATCATCCAGCCGAAAAGCGACCGGCGCCATCCGAACACCCCGCGGCGCGAGACCGACACGATCACCGGCTTGCTGGTGAAATAGGACGTGTCATTGAGATCGATCTCGAGACCCTTGCGCCGGGCAAGCTTGAGCAGCCGTCGGATATCCGGGTCTTCCCGGTAGCCG
>CAIKZV010000090.1 GCA_903831925.1 uncultured Burkholderiales bacterium | reverse complement strand
GCGGCGACAAGCGCGGCAAGCAGTCGGCAGCGCTTCGCATCCATACCACCGAGGACTATCCGGCGCTTGACCTGCGCGTTGACGATCATCCCGACCCGCTGGCCGAGCTCGACCGTCTCGAGCAGGTGAGCCGCGAGCGCTTCGTGCATTTCGCCAGATTCTTTGCCACCCGCGACACCCCGGGCGGCGTCTTCGATCGCGCGGTCATCGAGGCGGCGATCGCCAAGGCCTCGGTCGACTGACCATGCTGCTCGAGGTCGACGATCTGCGGGTCGCCTTCGACACGCCGCGCGGCACGGCACGCGCGGTCGACGGCGTGAGCTTTTCGGTCGCCGCCGGCCAGACCCTGTGCATCGTGGGCGAGTCGGGCTGCGGCAAGAGCGTGACCGCCCTGTCGATCATGGGTCTGGTGGCCAGCCCGCCCGCCCGCGTGTCGGGTTCGATCCGTTTCGAGGGACGTGACCTGCTCGGACTGGCCCCGCGGGCACTGGCCGATCTGCGCGGCGACCGCCTGGCAATGATCTTCCAGGAGCCGATGACCTCGCTCAATCCGGCCTTCACCGTGGGCGCTCAGCTCGCCGAGGTGCTGGTGCGTCATCGCGGTGTGCCGATGGCGCAGGCCCGCACTGCTGCGATCGACATGATGCGGCGCGTGCGCATTCCGGCGCCCGAGCAGCGCATCGACGACTATCCGCACCGGATGTCGGGCGGCATGCGCCAGCGGGTGATGATCGCGATGGCGCTGCTGTGCCAGCCGGCGCTGCTGATCGCCGACGAGCCGACCACCGCGCTCGATGTGACCATCCAGGCGCAGGTGCTGGCCCTGATGCGCACGCTGCGCACCGAGACCTCGGCAGCGATCGTGCTGATCACCCATGACCTCGGCGTGGTGGCCGAGATGGCCGACCGCGTGGTCGTGATGTATGCCGGGCAGGTGGTTGAAGAAGCGCCGGTCGAGGCGCTCTTTGCCATGCCGCAGCATCCCTACACCGTCGGGCTGATGGGCGCGATGCCGTCGCTTGGTGCCCCGCGCGCCCGGCTGGCTGCCATCGAAGGCATGGTGCCGGCGGCAACCGCCATGCCGGAGGGCTGCCGCTTTGCCAGCCGCTGCCCCTTTGCCGACGACCAATGCCGCGAGCAGGCGCCGCCGTTGCGCACCATCGTCGAGGGCCATGCCTCGCGCTGCTGGAAGGCGCCGCTCGAGACGCTGGCCGCCAGCCTCCCGCCGCTCGAGGCAGCGTTGCAGCCATGAGCGCCATGCTGCGCGTGCGAGACCTGGTGAAGCATTTTCCGGTGCGACATGGCCTCTTCGGCCGGTCGACCAGCACGGTGCGTGCGGTCGACGGCGTCTCATTCGAACTCGCCCCCGGAAAAACCTTCGCCATCGTCGGCGAGTCGGGCTGCGGCAAGTCCACCGTGGCGCGCCTGCTATTGCGACTGATCGAGCCAACTGCCGGTCAGCTCGAACTCGACGGCCATGACCTGATGGCCGCCGATGCATCGGCCATGCGCAGGCTGCGCGGCCTGATCCAGCTGATCTTCCAGGACCCCTATGGCTCGCTCAATCCGCGGCTGACCGCCGGCGACATGCTGGCCGAGCCCCTCATGCTGCACGAGACCGTGCCGGCAACCGGGCGCACGGCGCGGGTCAGTGAGCTGCTCGGCATGGTCGGACTGCCGGCCGACGCAGCGCGCCGCTATCCGCACGAGTTTTCGGGCGGTCAGCGCCAGCGTCTGGCGATTGCCCGGGCGCTGGCCGCCGGGCCGCGGGTGATCGTCTGTGACGAGCCGGTCTCGGCCCTCGATGTGTCGATCCAGGCGCAGATCCTGAACCTGCTGGCTGACCTGCAGCGCCAGCTCGGCCTGAGCTATGTCTTCATCTCGCACGACCTCGCGGTGGTGCGCCAGATCGCCACCGATGTCGGCGTGATGTATCTCGGGCGCTTCGTCGAGACCGGACCGGCCTCGATCGTGCTCGCCGCACCCCGCCATCCCTACACCCGGGCGCTGCTGTCGGCGGTGCCGGTGCCCGACCCGACCCGTCGTGCCGGCGAGCCGGCCATCGGCGGCGATGTGCCCAGCCCACTGGCGCCGCCCGCCGGCTGCCACTTCCATACCCGCTGTGCGCATGCCGACGAGCGCTGTCGCACCGAGTCGCCGCCGCTGGAGGCTGCCGGCGATGGCACGGCTGTTGCGTGCTGGCACTGGCGCCGAATCGGCCCTGCACCGATGTCGAGCGTCCGGCCGATGGCGTCCGGCAATGCCGCGCTCGCCCGACTCCAGGCGGCCTTCGTTCGCTGACAATCCCTTTCTGACGATCCCCTTGAACCTTGCCCTCATGACGAGACCGACTCCATGACACTCAAATCCAGGCTCCTGAAAACCTCCCTTCTCGCACTGGCCCTTGCCTGCGCCGGCATCGCGCCGGCCAGCGCGCAGAGCACCCTGCGCATCGGCCTCGCCGAGGATCCCGATCTGCTCGATCCGACCATGGCGCGGACCTATGTCGGGCGGATCGTGTTCGCATCGATCTGCGACAAGCTCTTCGACATCGACGAGAAGCTCAACTTCGTGCCGCAGCTGGCGCTGTCGCACCAGACCTCGGCCGACGGCAAGACCGTGACGATCAAGCTGCGCCCGAACGTCAAGTTCCATGACGGCGAGCCCTTCGATGCCGAGGCGGCAAAGTTCAGCCTCGAGCGCCACCTGACCCTGCCCGGGTCGTTTCGCCGAGCCGAGATCGCCCCGATCGACAAGGTCGAGGTGGTCGATCCGCTCACCGTGCGAATCCTGCTCAAAACGCCGTTTTCGCCACTGATGGCCCAGCTCACCGACCGCGCCGGCATGATGGT